>JAQUNW010000026.1 GCA_028717385.1 Dehalococcoidales bacterium
TCTATCTCGACAACGGCCTGCCTATCGCCATCATCTCAAAGGGTGGCAAGCTCTACCGTGCGCCGATAAAAAACCGGGGCAATCACAAATATCCATCACCAGTTCACCGCTTTTAGCAGTGTTATCGCACACCATGTTAGACCATACCATTACATCTGGTTTTGGGATGGCGCCATTGGCAAAAGCGCCGGCCATACCGCGATGAGGAGCACATATTTCGGTAGCCATGCCCATGCTCGACCCCGCTGCCAGTATATCGCTGCATTCACCGGTGAACAGGGATGTCATCCAGGTTGTGGTCTCGGTGTGCATGGGAACCAAACCCATGGCAAGTATAATTTCAGCCGGGAAAAACACGGTATGGGCAACAATAAACTGCCCGTTTTCTCGTGCATCTCGCAAGCGTGTATAGTATTGCAGCAGCATGCGGTAATACATCTTTTGGCTTTCCCTGGTATCAGGATCTGCTTCAATCATCCTCAGTATAATACGACATGCTCTTACTATAGCCTGTATTTTGTTGTTGCTTAATTCGGTCATTTTCTTGCCTCAATCATTTCCAAAAAAGCCTGTACCCGCGTTGCAATTTGCCCGGAACCCGAACTTCCGTATTCCAAGTCGATAGAAAGCACCGGGATGTTAACATCAGCCAGCCTTTTCGTCAGTAGTGGCAGGTCATGGGCATAAGGCACACAATAACGTATTATTTCGCTTATTACCCCTTCTACTTTACAATCTTGCGCAGTCTTGACTATACGGCGAAAGCGCTCTTCGGAAGGGAACATTCTGGCGCAGGGATAATTACTCAGATAACGCCGGGCAAGCGCCGAAACAGGCGATTCCCCATTCCTCCTTTCTACCATGTCACCCCAATACCGGGTACTGGTACAGAGTTCATCCGCGACAATCAGCCCGCCTTGTTGTTCGATTGCTGCAACAAAATCAGGGTTGGCCAGAACACTGCCAGAAAGCATGAGTCTGGCGCGTCCCTGATAAGAGACTTTAGAGCTTTTTAGCTCCTGCAGCAGCTTTTTCAGATACGAGTTGAAGATTTCCTTGGGCATCCGGAAACAGGCATCAATCACTTGCATAACCTGGGCGCCGCTTATCGGAGGATTGGGTCTTTTTCTTAATTCATACAGCTCCCGTAACAATGAACGTGTCTGGTTATAAAGCTCAATCGAATCTTTGAGCGCTTCATCGGTTATCTTTAGCCCCAGGTATTCTTCAAGGTGAGATTTAAACAATTCTATCTCAGCCAGATATAGCCGATGAGCACTATCAGTATATTTTCTTGGCACTGTAATAACATGGTGAAAGGGTGTTCCGATATATTCTCTCCAGAGATCAAAGAGTCTTCTGGCTCCATCACAGGTCGAGCCGCCGACAACACCATCGAGAAATTGATAATCATTAGTCAAACCCATCTGCAGGCAACTACGCGAAAATGAGCAGTTGTTGTTATACAAATAGGCGTTACCGTCATCAAGCTCAGCTTCACGGTCATAACCGGTAATTCGTATTGGCAGTATACCTCCGGCATGGAGGATTTCTTCCGGTACATAAGTACAGAGCCAGCCGAATATCTTTTTCCCCTGGCTAAGCCATTCCTGGATTTCCGGTGTATTGGGGAAAGTCTGGTTAATTTTCCGAAGGGCTTCGAGTGTTACGAGGGCAGCCTTCTCCAACTGTGAACCAGGTTGTATTAAGCTTTTGTACATTTTTTCTCCTGTAACAATTAAGTACTATCGTTGTCAGGAAACCATGTATCCGCCATCTACTTTAATCGTTTCTCCAGTAATGTATGAAGATAAATCAGAAGCAAGAAATAACACCACCCCAGCCACGTCATCCGCCTCCCCCATTCTACCAATTGGTACACGTTTTAAAAACTTTTTTAGTTGAGCATACCGGTGTTGGCTGGTAGCACTGTCAGCATTGCTGCATGAGGAAGTCATCTCTCGAGTTATAATACCGCCGGGAGCAACCGCATTAACTCGTATACCGTACTGCCCCAATTCTTTGGCGAGGTTTCGGGTCAGCATAGCCACTCCTGCTTTTGATGCTCCATAGGCACTCATTCCAATTGAAAAAGACCGCTCTGCTTCAATAGACGCCATATTAATTATTATTCCGCCCCGCTTTTGCTCTATCATTGAAGCAGCTATATAACGGCTGCAAAGAAAAGTGCCAATAAGATTAACTTCCAAAACACGCCGAAAATCATCCCCCGTCATTTCAAGAAACGGTATTTCGGGATATATACCGGCATTGTTTACAAGAATATCAATACCGCCTTCAGCATTAACTAACTCGTCAACCAGCTGCTTGACTCGGGATTCGTCTGAGACATCGCAATAATAGAAAGCTGCATTGCTGCCATATTTGCCAAGTTCTTGGGCTGCCAGTTTTCCATATTTTTCATTACAATCTGCTATAGCTACCCTTGCACCTGATCCGGCTAGATATGAGCAAATTACACGGCCAATACCCTGGGCTCCGCCGGTAACTAACGCCACCTTTCCAGTTAGGTCTATCTGATTATATAACGACAAGTTTTCATTATTAGTCATTCGTATTTAATGCCTATACCTAGACTTCCTATGTATTCTATTTCATAGCATAGTTAAAAGTCTCTTTATGTGTCAATAAATATGATAAAATCCACCCTTTAAAACTCTTGACACGCTCCCTAACGATTGCTATATTGCAATTAGATATTTGAAGGAGTCTGCCATGCATGATTATTCATCCAGCTTACTACACGGCAATACAGACATGTTAATTCTGGGCTTGATAGATGAAATGAAATCAGCTCATGGATATCAGCTTATTAAAGAAATGGACCGCAGGAGTAACGGTTTTTTCCGGCTCAAGGAGGGCACCTTGTATCCGCTGCTTCGCAAACTTGAAAACAAAGGCTTGCTTGAAGGCAAATGGGAATCAACATCAAACGGTCCTGAAAGGCGCTGTTATCTCATCACAAATAAAGGAAGGGAGTTTCTCAACTATCGCAAGGCTTCCTGGCGCTATTTTACCAACGCCATTAACCTTGTTTTTAAAACCGGGACCGGATAAATGGGGCATTAGATGATGCAGCCCGAAGTAAGAATATATCTCGAAGAAGTGCGTTCCCATCTCTACCTCAGGATGGATATCGAAAAGCAATTGACTGCCGAGCTAAACTCCCATTTGCAGCAAAAAATTAATGATCTTGTCATGCAGGGATATTCACAGGAAGAAGCCATAAAAAATGCAATTATTTCTTTTGGAAAAGCTGAAAGTGTAGCCCGGCTTCTGTACGAAGCTTGCTGCAAAGGCAGCTGGATCGATGCCTTGATACTATCTTTTCCCCATTTCCTGGCTGCTTTAGTCTTTGTTTCCAACCCGCTTCATAAAGCCGAAATAATACTGCCAATATTCGGCATTTTTATTGCAGTAAGCTTATTTGGATGGTTCCGCGGTAAACCGGATTGGTTATACTCTTGGGTGGGTTATACCATGTTACCTTTATTTGCCGGCGGCTTTTTGCTGATACCCATAGTTGGACAGTTCATAAATGCAGTATTTGCAGGTGGAATTTTCCCACCCATCGGATTATTCATTGGGGTAGGTTTCTACTGTCTTTCGGCTGTTTGGATTGTTTTAAAATTATCCCTTCAGGTTATTAAAAGGGATTGGCTACTCGCTTCTTTGATGCTCGCACCTTTACCCATTATCGGCTGTTGGCTTTTCCACATACAACAAACAGGCGGTCTTTTTACAGGGATTGAAATTGAATATTTAACCCAACCAGTTGCCCAAGCGTTGCTGGTACTTGGCTTCACCTCAGTATTGTTTATCCGGCTAAGGCAACGTCTGCTTAAAGCGGGTGTTGCCGTTACCGTTTTATTTATTTCCATGATGGTGGTTGGTCAATCTCTTTGGGGTGATGTAGGCTTTTTCGGATTGTTGGGTCTTTCTCTCTTTTCCCTATTAATTTTCGTCATCCCGGCGATCACTAGTGCGGCTATCGGTCACGGCGATCCTCTGCTAGACACACCATAATTATTACAATTGACAACGTATTTTTCGATGTTATTGATAACATTCTTATCTTATTTCTATTGACATCAGCCATTGCAGATGCTATTTTAGTATATTGAGAGTCTATGTAGAGCCTTGTTATGCTCCCGCAGAATTTCTTTTACTCCAGCGCAGGGGCGAGTGCTCGGCGTCTTCCAACTAACATGGGTTTATATTTCAATAATTCCAACATACTTACCTTCAAAGCTATCAAAGGAGAGTAAGAAGTGGCTGTTGCAATTGTTACCGATACTGTTTCCTGCCTTGAACAAGAACTGGTTGATGAGCTTGACATCAACATAATTCCAATATATCTTACCATCAACGGTAAAGAATACCGTGATCGAATAGACTTAACCCCCAAAAATTTCTGGAAGCTGTATCCCAATATCCAGGAATACAACACTTCAGCTCCACCCTTGGCTGAATACCTGCAGGTTTTTGAACAACTTAGTAAAATAACCAGGGATATTGCCTGCGTATTTGTATCAAAAAACCTCAGCGCAACCGCAGAAGCCGCAATACAGGCACGCCAGCGTTTTTTAAAGGATAATCCAAATATAAACATAGAAATTATCGATAGCCGAACTGCTGCAGGTGCACAAGCTTTTATAGTACTGGAGATGGCGCGTGCTGCAAAAGCTGGTAAAAGTTTGGAAGAAATTGTAACCATAGCAAACAGCATGATACCTAAAGTCAGATACATTACAGCTCTTGAAGGTTTGAAACGTCTGATTAAAATTGGTCGAGCACCCAAGACTGCCTATCTCGGTGAGCTGTTTCAGGTCAAGCCTATCATTGGCCATATCAACAACACAGGTATAGTAGAAAACCTGGGGAGGGGCCGAGGAACTGAAAAAACCATGCTTAAAATGGCTGAGATGATGGAACCATATATCGAACAAAACAAACCGTTGAATATCACCATACATTACACAAATTCCATAGAAGAAGGCACTAAATTAAAAGGCATCATCACATCAAAATTCAATGTTGCGGAATGCCATTTTACCCCTTACTCCCCAGTGATCTGTTTGGCGATTGGCCCTGCTATAAGTGTAGCGTTTTATAGTTAACCAGAAGTATCTGAATAAAAAGGACATTTATGACGATGAAAGCTACGTTCGATGGTTGCACTTTCAAACAAATGTTAGTTGCAGGCACCGATTGGCTGGAAAAAATTGTATCTGACATAGATGCTCTTAATGTATATCCAGTTCCGGACGGAGATACAGGTACCAACATGCTGCTTACCATGCGTGCCAGCCTTGAAAGTATTGAAGCCAGTACGAATGGCAGTGTTTCTTCAATAATATCTGCAATAAACAAAGGTGCATTGATGGGAGCACGAGGCAACAGTGGAGTAATACTATCCCAAATATTCCACGGCCTTGCCAGAGCATTGGAAGGGGAAGATATTATAGATGCCAAATGCCTCGCTCGAGCACTACAACACGCAGCCGATACGGCTTACACGGCCTTAAGTGATCCAGAAGAAGGCACTATTCTCACAGTAATAAGAGATGCCGCAACTGCAGCTAAAATGGCAGCTGATAACAATGGCGCCACCGCAACTTCTGTGCTTACTGCCGCAACGAATGCCTCGCGCGCTTCTGTTATGAATACTCCCAACCTGTTACCGGTATTAAAAGAAGCTGGAGTAGTTGATGCTGGCGGCCATGGATTATTTACCATTTTTGAGGGGGCTTTATTATTTATAAGAGGTAAAATTAACGGCAATATGCCAGAGCTTCTATGCCGCCAAAAACCTTTGATAACAAGCACGACTGAATTCTCCCATGAAGAAGATTTCTATGGATTTTGCACCCAATTTATGATAAAGGGCGACAATCTCAATATCAAAACGATCAGAAACACACTCAAAGACCTTGGCCAATCTCTGATAGTGGTGGGAGATTCTGCTCTGGTGCGCGTCCATATCCATTCTCACGATACTGGGTTAGTAACCAGTACTGCTGCTTCTTTTGGCACTATTACCGATGTAGATATACGCTCGATGGATAAACAGCATCAGGATTTTCTGCTTGTAAAAAGAGGGAACAGTCTACAAACGGCAGTAATTGCAGTTGTTAATGGATCTGGATTAGTTAACACTTTTGCTGATTTGGGCATAGCTGCTATAGTGCCCGGCGGGCAAACAATGAATCCGTCGACCATGGATATTCTGAATACTATGGAAAGAGTAGATTCAAACTCTATTATAATATTACCCAATAACAAGAACGTGGTAACTACTGCCCGCCTGGCGCAGTCTCTGACTAGTAAAAACACGTGCGTTATTCCTACCGAGACCATCCCCCAGGGAATAGCCGCCATGATAGAATTTATGCCGGAAGCTGATTACGAAACCAACATCAAACAAATGGCGGAAAGCTATGCCTGCGTAAAAACTATCGAGGTTACCCGCGCAACACGTGCCGCACGGGTTAATGGGCTAAGTATTAAACTGGGACAATTTATTGCGTTGCTAGACGGTGAACTGAAAGTAGCTGTTGAAAATCCAGCCAAAGCAATTTTCCACGCGCTCTCCATGATTGAGCTTACATGCTGCCGTGTGATCACTCTGTATTACGGTAAGGATGCAAATGAGTATGATGCAAAAGCCATTACCTCACAAATCACCAATAAATATTCCCACATCTCAGCCGGTATCGTTAACGGCGGGCAACCAGATTATCTTTATATCGTTTCCATAGAATAACTCGATGTTTACGATTTAAAAGCTTGGCCGTACCTTTTGTAAGAATATTTACGCTGACCTTACATACCGGAGCATATACTGCATACGAGCATAACAATTCGTGGTAGCAGGCAAAACTTGTCCCTGTCGGTCCCGACCCGTTATTATCTATAAAAAAAGGGGCTGAGTCCGGCTTATACAAACCATCTTCAGCCCCCTGAACCTCGTTCAATAAATACGAACCACAGACAAATTAGAACAGCACAGTATTACGGCTGCATTGCTCCAAAAAGAACCAGCCATGCCAATGCGGTTTTTGCTGCCAGGCTGAGTATTATGTAAACCCTTTCACCGTACAGGTAGTCCTTCCATTTACCAACTCTTTTGTATTGTAGAATCATATTAATCGGGAAGGTATTGAAAGCAATAAAATAAGTGATAAGAATAGCCCAGACAAACCATGGCACCATACCAAAATTGCCAGTGCCAAACATGTAAAGAAGTATTGCAATCCAGGGTGCAATTCCCGCAATCGAACCCCACACAAACGGTCCCCAGTTAACGTTTGCCTTTTCGGCACCGGAGTTAAGCTGTTCCATAACCAAGCCAAAGAGATTCATAGCAGCATTAACGAGGAAAATTAATAACAGCGAAGCAATGTCGTAAATACCAAATAGAGTTGCTATGAGTACAATCATAATTGAGGAGCTAAAAGCATACTCAAACCAGCGGTATTTGTTTATACCCTTTTTAAGCCCATCAAAATACGATTTGCTATTTAGAACAATTAAACCATGAGCAATCGCCGATATTAGCAAAAACGCGGCTACGAGTAATCCAAACGGAAGCTGAAATAGCTCACGGCTGGCAGGTACCAATGAACTAGAACCGGTATCGTATGTCAGGTAATTCTGGGTAATAGTTGGCTGAAACTCAGCGATTTTTTGTATTACGCCGGTTGCCAAAAATGCCATTATAATAGCCTGGACCAGATGTGCCGCTCCCATTATCATGTTGAACCTTTTAAGTTTTTGCAGGGCTGCTTCCATTAACTAACTCCTTATATTTTTTATTACTAATTTTTCTCACTTTTAAGAGCAATTACCAATTATATGGGTCAGAAACAAAAATAACAATAGTAATCCGCTTTAGTGTTGCTTATTTTCTTCAATTCAGCGTTCGCTACACCCAAAGCTGCCGATTTCCGATACCCTAATCAATGCAAGGTATATTTTTGTTATCGTTAAAAGTATGTTGATCTAAATTTTGATTATAATAAGTATTATTTATATTGTTTTTCGATTATTATTATGTTAGTATTATCCAAAACGTAACCGCGGAGGTGATAAAGAAACAAAATTTGATAACCAACAGGGTTTATTTTTAGGTATATTTTATTAAGCAAAGGAGGGTAATTTATGAATCTTATCAACAATTTACTATCAAAAAAGTGGATTATCCTGTTTGGCCTTGCATTTGGAGTGCTTGGAGCCCTGGCGGTAAACTGGGGCAACCCTGCCAACATGGGCATATGTGTTGCCTGCTTCGTAAGGGATATAAGCGGCGCATTAGGTTTCCATAGGGCTGGAGTTGTACAGTATCTCAGGCCTGAAGTAATGGGTTTTACACTCGGTGCTTTTGCCACCGCACTGGCGTTTAGGGAGTGGCGCCCAAGGGGTGGTGCTTCACCTATAATCCGCTTCTTTTTGGGTATGTTTGTTATGATCGGCGCCCTGGTATTTCTTGGTTGCCCTGTAAGAATGCTACTCCGTTTAGCTGGTGGCGACCTTAACGGGCTTACTGCTTTGGCTGGTCTTGTTTTTGGAGTAATAGTTGGTATATTTTTCCTCAAGAGGGGTTTCAATCTCGGTAAAGCCCAGGCTATGACCAAGACAGCCGGTTCAATAATGCCAATAATGATGGTTTTCCTGTTAGTGCTGGCAGTAG
The DNA here is from genome assembly GCA_028717385.1 of Dehalococcoidales bacterium. NCBI lineage: Bacteria > Bacillati > Chloroflexota > Dehalococcoidia > Dehalococcoidales > Dehalococcoidales bacterium. The sequence continues at coordinate 8,714 of JAQUNW010000026.1, forward strand.
CTGCTCCCGCATTTATTTTTAAAAGTGAATCTGGCCCTGGTTCCCAATTCATGCCATTGATCGTATCTCTGGCGATCGGTCTTTTTGTTGGGTTAGGCGCTCAGCGTACACGCTTTTGTTCAGTTGGTGCCTGGCGAGACATTTTCCTGGTAAAAGATTTCTATCTGATCAGTGGTGTTTTGGCGTTCCTGGTAGCAGCCCTGGTGACGAATTACATTGCAGGGAATTTTGGCACCGGTGGTATCTACCATTGGGGATTTGAGAATCAGCCGATTGCGCATACCGATCATCTCTGGAACTTCCTTGGTATGGGTCTGGTTGGATTAGCTGCCACTCAAATCGGCGGCTGTCCACTGAGAAACCTGATTCTTTCCGGTGAAGGCGATACAGACGCTGGTGTAACAGTGCTCGGTTATCTTGCTGGAGCCGCGGTTGCCCACAACTTTGCCATATCCGCCAGTGCTGCCGGGATCAACACCTGGAGCATTGCAGCCGTTGCTATTGGATGGGCATTTTGTTTGATTATCGGTTTCACAATGCGTAAAGCTTAAATCACCAGGAGAAGAATATGACAATTGAAATAGACGCAAGAGGTTATTCCTGCCCGGTACCTTGTGTAAAAACAAAAAAAGCTATAGATGAGAACCCGGGGAAAGAAGTAAAAGTCCTTATAGATACCCAAACAGCTGTAGAAAACGTAACTCGTTTGGGAAAAAACAGCGGATATACTGTAACTGAAAGTCGGGAAGGTAATGATTATATTTTAGTGTTGAAGCCGGCAAAATAAGCCAAATCAACCACAGCAACAGTATTCGCAATTATGAGCGGCTAGGTTTTTGTAACCATAGCCGCTCATTTTTTCATATACGCACACTAACAAATAACTCCCGCATATTTAATAAAAGACAAAACAAATCACTTTATATCAATTTATTTGTTTTCCATGCCCAAACCGTTGAAATTCCAGGGCGCTGGTGTGTTATTATATACTGGTTGTTGAAACGATAATCAATAATCCCTAATAGTAAAGGAGACTTCATATTTATCAATAACCAACCTTGTTAGACGATTTTTTAATCTGTCGGTTGTTTTGAGATTGATACACCATTATTGGTGAAATATGTAACGTCATACCTGTGGAAACAAGAAAAATAATATTATAACGGAGTTAATTGATTATGTTAAAGTCATTTACGCGAAACTATGAGGACAACTCAACAGAAGCTGGATTCCAGTTTACCTATTGTTGTGATATTTGCGACGATGGCTACAAGAGCTCATTCGTGGAATCCAAAACTTACAACAAAGGAAAGGGGTTTCGGGGGCTCACACAGGGGATATCCCTTCTTGGCCAGCTTGTTGGGGGAAGAATTGGGGATATCAGCAATACCGTAGAAAGTGGCGGGGACCTTTTGTCTGAACGTTTTGATGACATGAGCCCGGAATGGCAAAAAGAACGCGAGATAGCATTTGAAAACGCACAAAATGAAGCCCAGCGACATTTCCATCGTTGCCATGCATGCAACAACTATGCATGCGATAATTGCTTTAATGAAAATGAAGGTTTATGTACCGATTGCGCTCCACGGCAAGAAGTCTATGTTGCCAAGGCTCGCGCAGAAGCAATGCGCAGAAATATAGACGAAGCAGGAGAAAGTGCTACTGTCTGGAAGGGGCAAATCGAGAGTAAAACAACAAAGTGCCTCTCTTGCGGAAAACCAGCTGGAACTGGCAAGTTTTGCAGTAATTGCGGAGCTTCGATGGAACTTAAAGCCTGCGCACGATGTGGGGCAAAAAATGCATTAAATATAAAATTCTGCAATAACTGTGGCGCTCCAATGTCTGCAACCGCACCAAAAACCGGTAAATGCCCACAGTGCGGGATTCAAAACGAACCGGGAACCAAATTCTGTGGGGAGTGTGGCACCAAACTATAAAAGCAATATCAAATAGCAGGAGATGTGATGTTGAAAGATAAACCACGCCTCTATTCAAAAAACGATCTGGATGATGAACCTCGCAAACAGAATTATATTGGATATCTGGAGTCATCCGATCTCACTGGTGAAGTGAAGATTACAATAGGTGAAGACTCATTGCTGTTGTCCACAGTCTTTAACCAGACAGCAGTCAAGTATGCCGATATTACTAATATAAAATTAGCTGAATACTCTGTATCTGTTATCACACCCTCTCGGATGTTTAAATTAAACCGCTTAGGAGCTGATTGCGACTGGTTTTTCCGCGATTTGTACAATGCTTACAACCGCAAAGTGTTAAAAGCTCTGTTTGTACAAGGAAGCGTCATTTTGGAAACATCGGGCGAATACGTCATCACCGGTAAGAATAAACAATCAACCGGAACCGGGGTAATCCAATTATATCAAAATTGTCTATGCATTCTACCGCCGGATAAAAATGCACGGCGGATTCCGCTCAGTTTTATAAGTGACCTTAAACAGGATCAATATACTCTTACCCTGACTTTGGCTTCCAATGAAAGCATTTCGCTTTCCAAGCTGGGCTATGATACTGATACTCTTTTGGATAAATTAACCACCCAAATGTTATACCTTAAAGAAAACTGGCTTAGTTTTATCAGCGCATTAGATTCTTCGATGGGCATGTCCAAAGCGGTAGAAGCGGCCAGGACAATGCCAGCCGATCAAGCTGTGCGGTTAGATACACTCTCTGCCAAATTCCCTTCTTTAGCCAAATCAATCAAAGCTAAAATTAAAACCAGCCGAATCGCCGATACCTTTGAACTGTTGCAAGAAATTGGTGAAGGCAAACAACTGCTCGTTGGCATCAAAGAGAAGCCTTCGGCGATGAAAGATGATGAAAAAGAAGCCGGCTCGTTAGTCAATACCGAAGCTGAGGAAAGCCAGCCGCCAGAATCCGAAGCAAATAAACCTGAATATGCTATATGGATTATCGCACCCAGTAAAGATCAGAGTACAGCTATATTAGAGCTGGCACTACCAGGAGAAGAAGCAGCCGCCACTTACATATTCCAAACAGAAGGCAATTTTAATGAAACAGCTCAAATAATCGATCGCTCACTAGAGGCTGTTGATTTCCGAAGAGAATATATAACCCTGCCACAAACGAAACTAAAAGACGATAAATATAACGAATACCTCATGTTGATAGAGCGTACTCCCAACTTGGTTATTTTGCGTCAGCGCTTTGTTGGTAGAGCTATCCACGCTTCTTTAGAAAAATGGAAGGCAGAAGTTTTAAAACACGCCAACGGTAAAACAACTGAAAAAGGCAACCAGCAGATAACATCGTTTAAAAAGTACTGCGGAACCTGTGGTTCGCATTTGAGGGATAATGCCAAGTATTGCGTGGAATGCGGAGCAAAAGTTTAGTGCCTGCGGATAGTAGACATTATTTGTTCGATCATGACGTTGTACGAAAATTAATCTTTGACGGAGAATTACGGGGGAAAAGAATAAAAATACAGAGCAGAAAAGTAGCATAAGTTGATTTACACGAACTGAAAACTGCCCTCTTTAAATATCTGCAAGCATGTATCTGTTACATCAACGTCGTAAAGAATCCCTTTATTGAGGGCAATTTCTTCCAGTGCATTATGTGATCCAAGAGTAGGCCGATAGGGGCGGTGCGAAGCTATAGATTCTACCACGTCTGCTACACTCAGTATTCTGGCTTTTAAAGGAGAAGTCTGTTCGATACCAGTCTATCTCTGAGATGAAGAGGGTTGTCAAGCAGAACGGAGCTCTTATCCTCGTAGATTTCCAAGTTCCATTACCCAGGAATGCTTGGGCTGTGTTTTCGAGAGCAATAGAATTCCTTGCTGGCGGGTCTCGCTATCAGGGCTTTAAAGATTATCTTGCAAACGTGGGACTCGAGGATATACTGAAAAATCACGCTTTGCAGGAATCAGACAGAACCTATCTCACAAGTGGACTGATAGTGGCTACGAAGGTGGTTAATGGTTGAGTTAATATCGCGGACAGCCTATGACGAACACGAATCATAAACAATCCCAAATAGAAATCAATGAGCAGTTCCGGTACGCTCTTGATATCATGGAAGGTAGCAACCGGAGCATCTTCATTACCGGCCGGGCGGGCACGGGTAAATCAACGCTGCTCAACTATTTTCGCCATACCACACAGAAAAAGGTGGCAGTACTGGCGCCCACCGGCGTCGCCGCCCTGAATGTTAAAGGGCAGACCATTCATTCATTCTTCAGGTTCAAGCCAGGTATCACTCCTGACCGGGTCAAAAAGCCCCGCTCTGCTAATAAGGAGAGCATCTATCGCAAGCTGGACATCATCGTCATTGATGAGATCTCTATGGTAAGAGCTGACCTACTGGATTGCGTGGACCGGTTCCTGCGATTGAACGGCCCTGAAGCTGACAAGCCCTTTGGCGGCATCCAGATGGCCTTTATCGGCGACCTCTACCAACTGCCGCCGGTGGTTACCGGCGGAGAAAAGGAGGTTTTCCAGTCTCTTTACGAGACGCCCTACTTTTACGGCGCCCGGGTGTTCGAATCGTTCGAGATGGAATTCGTGGAACTGGAGAAGATTTACCGCCAGCACGATGAGGAGTTCATTACCCTGCTCAACGGTATCCGCAACAACTCCGTTACCAGTGAAGATTTGGAAATTCTTAACGAGAGGTATCAGCCGGACTTTGAGCCACTGCCGGAAGATTTCTACGTCTACCTGACTACCACCAATAAGCTTGCCGAAGAGATTAACGACAAGCGTCTGGCCGGGCTGAAAGGCAGACTTTACACCTTCACCGGAAGCATCGAGGGAGAGTTCGGCCAAGAGTATCTGGCCACCAGAATTGACCTTGAGGTGAAGGTGGGGGCGCAGATCATGATGCTCAACAACGATACCGAGGGACGTTGGGTTAACGGCAGTATCGGGAAAATAACGTATATCACTCAGAACGGTAAAGATGGAGACATCATTGTAGCCGAGCTGGCTGACGGGGAGGAGGTGGAGATTACGCCCTTCACCTGGGAAATCTACCGGTTCTTCGTCGAGGCAGGTGGTCTGCAATCGGAAGTCATCGGCACATTCACGCAGTACCCATTAATGTTGGCTTGGGCGGTCACTATTCACAAGGGTCAGGGGAAGACGTTCGACCGGGTGATTATTGATATTGGGAAAGGTATCTTTGCTCATGGCCAGATGTACGTGGCGCTTAGCCGATGCACGACGCTGGGCGGCATTGTCCTCAAGAGGCCGGCGCTTAAGAAACACATCTGGACGAACTACCAGGTGATGAATTTTCTGACCAAATACCAGTACAAGAAAGCCGATGAGTCCTGCCCGGTGGATGGTAAGACGGAAATCATTAAGAGAGCCATTCAGAATAAGTTGTCACTGGAGATTGTGTACCTCAAGCCTAGCGATGAGAAGACAACGAGGATCGTCAGACCGGAGGCCGTGGGGGAAATGGAGTACCGCGGCAAGAAATATCTTGGGATGCAGGCGTTCTGTCTGAAGCGAAATGAAGAGAGGGTTTTCCGTATTGACCGGATACTGGAGATAAGAGAGGTTTCGTAGGGGCTAACCGTCGAGAGGTGTCGTTCCTTGGCAAAGATTATATTAGTTTACATGATATTTTTAACAAGGGCATTACGATTGATGTAGAACTCAACCGGGTTATCGCTGAAGCCGTAGAGAAGAAAATCGCCCTTGTGGAGATTATCCCGGGCAAAGGGTCAGGACAACTGAAAAAGCGTGTCTTACGATTCCTGGCACAGCCGGACGTAAAAAGTCGATACCACCGGCTGGAGAAGGACGATAAGAATTTTGGGAGGATTTTCGTGCATTTCAGACATTAGGCTACAAACATTTCGCCTGTTCTTGAATAGTAAAATTGGGCACAGCAAAACCAGGGGGAATTTCCCCTGGTTTTGCTGTTTTTCTACTGGTACTGGACTATGCCAGTGCCATCTTCTTGAGATACTTACTTACCGTTGTATGGCTTCTACCGAGTGCTTTAGCTATTTTACACATGGACAAGCCCTGTTCCCAGAGAATACTTATCCGCTCTGCTTCGGTATCACCAACGTGGTAATTGTAATCCTGTAAAAGTTTGGCTCTCTGTCTTGACAGGTAACACTTCTCAGCCGTATTTAGCCTCTCCCCATTGAGCAGTAATTCTCCTATCCGTTTTAACCTGTCTGGCAGATGATTGATTATGGCTCTGGTATCCAATTCGGTATCTATGTCAGAGCTATAGTAGATGTACTCCCAGCTATGACACGCCATCTCTCCATACTTACTATCTACGGCCGAAGCTTCAACTTTCTTTTAGGGACGTCAAGTGAAATATGAGCGCGTCTTTCGTACCGCATGCTCTACAGGTCAGGATTCGAAGTATTTCAATCCACGCACCCGCACGGAGTGCGACGGCCGGTGTGCAGCTCAATGGATTACCTTTTCAGTATCCTATACCACGGATCGAACTTTGCCACTTTAAACCTTTTCTCATCCAAATTACATATCGGGGTTTAGTGAAATCAAGCCCAGCCATTCAATCCCAGTGCCAGAACTAGCAATAGGTACGTTAATTTAACTGATCTTCCAGTCTACCAGCTCA
>JAQUNW010000027.1 GCA_028717385.1 Dehalococcoidales bacterium
GCAGCCCTGGGTCAGAACAAATACAAGATCCAGATAGCCAAGGTTATGACCAAACGTGCCATCCTTGCCTGCAAATAGCCTTAAGGCTTAACAGACAAGCGTTACAGGCACAACGAAACGGGCTGGAGATTATCCAGCCCGTTTCTGATGTTCGCAGGCGCTGGTGATAATTGAAATGAACTGTCTAGTACAAACTCCATTCATCCTCGTTTATCATACCGACTTCTGATACCATTTCATCCAAAAGGAAATCGAGCTTCTCTTTAGACGAGCTTGGAGGCAACATTACAATCGGGAGAGGCCACATGGGTCACTGGGGAACATACCGCCTGTTGAATTTGCAGGGGCATTGGTGCCAAAATAACCGGGAAAACCACTTTATGATTGATCCTAAGATGGGGGCAAGTTCAGCGTCTACCTCCCTTCAAGTGTGTTGAACTTTATATTTCCATGATTTAGTTTTGATTTTGAGTGAGATTCTTTCCATATGTCCATTAGTTGACATAAAAATCCATCGTAACATTGGCCAGGGGCGCGGCTTCTGTCCAGCATAGCCTTGGTGGAGTTTTTTAGACCAATTGTGCTGTGAGTCCTATGTATCTTCATGCTTGCTGTAACTCCCTCCCGCCAATAGAAAAAGCCTTTTGTTTCGCTGGAGTTGCAGATTCGATAAAACCAAAAATCATCTCCTGCATTTTTTAATGCACCAGGAAAATCAACAGTCATTATTGTTCTCAATATATCTATGGAATAATTTAACATGGGTTCTATTATAAAAATGCTATAAGGCAGAATATCAGAGCATTACAAAAACGTTATAATCAGGAAAATAATACAAATCTTAATATTGCGAGCGGCGCTTCTGAGCGTAATCCAACCAGGCAAAGTCCTGGGCTATTACTAGAAGACGATGTTCCACTTGATTAAATAAAACACTTAATAACCATATAAAATTATTACATTTAACGATGTAATGTAGTATCATGGTGGATAGGAGTGGTATTACTTAAATACCGTTCTTTGGGAAGATGACTATTGTTGATAGAAAAATAAGCTCGGTTGACCTTGAATGCTGTGGTTTGGAGGAAAGCTTCTGCAGAGGGTCCGAGGTCATTCTATCCTATATCCGCCAGCTTAGCAGGCTAAAATCCCATGATCATGCCTGTATTTTATATGAAAGCCCCAAGGAAAAAATTTCTAGCATACTTGCGTTTGCCTGTACCGCAATAAGGCTTGGGAATATCTGTATTTACCTGGCATTTAATACTTCGAAAACAGAAATTATCGATACAATTTCGAAGGAAAATTCATCTGTATTGCGTAAGCTTGTCAAAGAGCAACTGGTTGTCGTTGACTCCAGCCTCTTCTTTTCTCCGGAGGATTGTTTCGAACCGGATAAAGCGATTGCCGTAGTGCAGAAAGAAATCACGAAGGCTTTCAGTATGCAAGTTTTTCCTTGTGTGATAAGTGATATGGATTGGGCATTGAGGGGGGAGGGCTCAGTTGAAAACCTATTTGAATTTGAATCAAGGTTAAACAAAGAGATCATTGGCTGCGAATCATGGAAGGCAATATGTCAGTACGATATTTCCAAATTTCATCCTAAGGTTATTAAGGAAGTGCTTAGAACGCACCCTACGATAATCTGGAAGGGACAGGTGCTCGACAATTGTTATTATATGCCGCCGGAGGAATTTTTAAGCGGTCGTCGCGATCAAATTGAGGTTAAGCGTTGGCTTTCCCATCTGGAAGACAGGCGATTAAAATTGCAGGAATTGGCAGAGAATGAAGCATGTTATCAATCTATCTTTGAAAATGCTGGCACCGCCATATGTATTATCGATGGAGCAGGTATTGTCAGTCTGATAAACCACCAATGGGAAAGAACCCTGGGTTTTACTAAAGGCGAAGTGGAACAAAAGATCCATTTCCTTGATTTTGTTCATCCCGGGGATAAAGATGCGGTAAGCAGGTATATCAATGTAGCAGGTAAAGTATATGAAGCCAACCCTAATGGTCACGAGGTAAGGTTAGTTGACTCTAAAGGTCAGACAACCTATGTAGTTTTTTCAATTCACTTAATCCCCAGTTGTGAAAAGTATATCATTTCTGCACTGGATATCACCGAATTGAAAAATAAGAATGGACAACTTCAGTTGTATCATAAACACCTGGAGGAATTAGTAAAAAAACGCACCAGAAAGCTGGAAAAAGAAACTGAAAAAAGCCGACGTCTGGCAAGGGAAATTTCTCAGCTATATCAGCAGGAGTCAGAATTGCGGAAACAGCTGGAGAATTCATCCAGAGAAAACACAAAATTTACCCGTTTTCTGGTTCATGAACTGAAAACTCCACTCACGCCTATGGTCGGTTCCGCTGATATTCTGTTCGAAAAAGCAAAAAGCACTGAGTTTGAAAGACTGGCCTCCAATATACATCGGGGGGCACATAGTCTGAATAACCGGGTTAACGACTTGTTGGATTTAGCGCGGGGAGATATGGGTTTGCTTCACCTTTCTTGTGGCTGGATAGACTTACCGGGTATTCTCAAGGATGTAGTGTGTTATATGGCAGTGGAGTTTGAGCGCCGGAAACAGCTGGTATGTCTGGACATAGATTTTAATACCCCCTTAATTTGGGCAGATGCTGAACGCTTGCGCCAGGTTATCATCAATTTGTTGGAAAATGCTTCCAAGTTTACACCAGCTCATGGTCGTATTTTTATAAAAACCACAAAAGTTGGAGATTCTCTGATTGTAATGATTAGAGATACAGGATGTGGAATTAAAAAGGAGCGCCAAGGTACGATTTTTAATGATTACTCGACCCAGCCTAAACCAGACGATCCCGCTGCTAATATGGGTATTGGTTTGCATTTGTGCAAACTATTGATGGATCTGCATGGCGGTGACTTGTGGGTTAACAGCAAAGAAGGAGAAGGAAGCGAGTTTAGTTTTTCTTTCCCGCTTGATAAAGATAGCAACAGGAGGTAACGCTGGTGGACATTCTGGTTGTAGAAGACGATAGTGATGTAGCGGAATTTATTTCTATAGCATTTGAAATGGCCTGGCCAGGAGCAAACATCAAGCAAGCACACCTCGGCCGGCAGGCGCTGGAATTGGCAGAAAAAGAAAACTTCAACCTGGTTGTTCTCGATCTGAACCTTCCGGATTTAGAAGGTTACGATGTTCTAACCAGCATACGTCCACGCACCTCAGCCCCGGTTATTATTGCTACTGTAAGAAGCAGTGAAGCTGAGATTGTTAAAGGACTGGAATATGGAGCGGATGATTACATCGTCAAGCCGTTTGGTCAGCTGGAATTGGTTGCACGTGCCCGTGCGGTATTGAGGCGTTCTCAGGAGTTTAATATATATGCACCGGTGATTCGCGGTCCAGTTCGGCTGGAGCCGGGAAGAGGAGAATTGGTCTACGGACATAAAAGAATTCATGTCACTCGTACGGAAAGCTTGATATTGAGTTTGTTGTTGCAGAGCCCGGGTCAGCTGGTGACCTATTCACAATTGGAAGAAGTCATATGGGGAGAACCCGGAGCGTGTCCTAACTCGTCCGATGCTATAAGGGTTTACGTTAGCCGGCTAAGAAACAAGATAGGCAAGGATTACCAGTGTAAAATAAACATTCGTGCTCATGCTGGTGCCGGGTATATACTAAATATTTAATCAATCTTATGATCATTACGGAACAAAAGTTTTTTCGATAATTGATTACCAATATATAACCACATTGGCGGATTGCCGGATACTGTTGAGTTGTGCCCGTATAGTTCATCTTGATTAAAACGGTGCCTGCCCAAACCAGACGTTATTATTTGTTATTATTGCCGCCACCACCTCCCTTTTTTAAAGCCATTGACGTTAAAAACTTTCTGTGATATTTTCTTTATACGGCAACATATTGCCGTAAATATCCATCAATATTGAGACAGCATTATGACTGGTAATAACGTAAAGTATCCTGAGCAAGTTACGAGTACCGGATCGTTACAGCTGGACCGCCTCTTAATGGGTTTATTTCCGGGAGACAACGTTGTCTGGCAGGTGGACAGCCTGGACGAGTATTCGTATTTTGCTGTGCTATTTGCCAAGCAAGCAGTCCGCAGTGGCTATCAGCTGCTTTGCTTGTTAATCCAGGCAATAAGAGTGCAGAGTGCTATCTCGTATTAAGCAAGTGAGCATTTTATAAAGCACTTTACAGGAAATATCTAAATATTGGTATAATAACGAGATTTTGTTTAACAGTAAGGATTCTGCAATTCTGTTTCCTCATCCTGCAAACTTGATTGCCAGGATATCAACAAACGTGAGTATAATTTATTTTCAGGAGTATATATATGGAAAAATCTGGTGCTTGCCTGGTTCCCAACAAATTGGCGCGATACCTGGATAAACCTTCAGAAGAGTTTACTCGCGCTGACATAATAAAATACGTTAAGGATAATGGTATCGAGGCGATAAACTTTCGCCATTTGGGTGGGGATGGGCGTCTAAAGACCCTCAATTTTGTTATAACGAGTCTTTCGCAACTCGAGCAGCTGCTTTCCTCTGGTGAGAGGGTTGACGGTTCGAGCTTGTTTCCATATATAGATTCCTCCTCCAGTGATCTGTATATTATTCCACGCTATCGCACTGCATTTGAAAATCCCTTTTCCAGCGTACCTGCGGTAGATATTCTGTGCTCATATTTCACAAAGGAGGGGCAGAGACTGGGCAGTTCGCCGGAAAACATACTTAAAAAAGCTCATGATAGCTTGAAACAAAAAACTGGTATGAGTTTTGAAGCTATGGGTGAATTGGAATATTACGTAATTGCCCCCAAACAAGCACTTTACCCTGCCAATTCCCAGCGGGGCTACCAGGAATCAGCTCCATTTTGCAGGTGGGAAAGCCTTAGATATGAAGCAATGCAGCATATTGCCCAGTGCGGCGGCAAGATAAAATACGGACACTCCGAAGTTGGCCACATTTACGGGGAAGAAAATGAAATGGAGCAAAATGAGATTGAGTTTACACCCGTAAACGTCGAAGACGCAGCAGATCAGCTGGTGATAGCCAAATGGGTTCTTCGAATGATAGGAAAACGATACGGTGTAAATATTAGTTTTGCACCCAAAATTCTGGTTGGCCATGCTGGAAGCGGCTTGCATTTCCACACTCGGATTATGAAAAACGGGGCTAATGCGATGGTTGAAAACGGAGTCTTAAGTGATGTTGCTAAAAAGGCAATTGCCGGCTACTTGACGCTGGCTCCGTCGCTGACGGCTTTTGCTAATACAATTCCACTGTCCTTTTTAAGATTAGTACCTCATCAGGAAGCACCTACCAATATCTGCTGGGGTGACCGTAATCGTTCAGTGCTAGTTCGCGTTCCCTTGGGTTGGTTAGGAGTAAATAACATGGCAAAAGATGCCAACCCGCTGGAAAAAGAAGATCTGGCTGACTTGGGCAGCAATCAGACTGTTGAGTTTCGCTCCCCGGACGGCTCGGCCAATATCCACATGATTTTAGCTGGTTTGTGCGTTGCTGCTCGCCATGGGCTAACGATGAAGAATGCTCTTGATATTGCAAAGCAGCTTTATGTAGGCGTTAATATATTCGCTTCCGAGAACAAGGATTTACAAGAGTCTTTGCCGCAGCTTCCTGACTCGTGTTACTCGGCAGCCGAAAGTCTTCTCAAAGACCGGGCGTTGTATGAAGAGGGCGGAATATTTCCCGCCACGGTTATCGATGGTATGGCAAAAATGCTCAAGGGCTATAACGACAAGGATCTCAGCCAGAGATATTACGGAAACGGAGCGGCGATACAGAAGCTGGTTGACGAGTTTTTACATCATTCCTAGGTTGTAGCTGGTTATAGTTTTCAAATAAGGTCGGTGGTTGATTGCACCTCGTATTTGCGGTGCTTTTACCTGCCGGCCTTTGCATTACAATACTGAAGAATTTCAGCAAGGTTGGCGATTTTAAGCAGATTGTTGCTTTCCGTAAAACCATCATATGTCAAACTTATCCATGGCTTGGAGTATTGAGCGCTTATTTTTTCTGCCATGGCAGCTACTATTCCCCCTGGCATGCAACCATGGGGCATTACAGAGATAACTCCGGCAAAGTCTGGATTCTCCATCCATTCCAGACCGCTTCCAAGACTAAGTACAGCTTCGCTGCCACATCTGGGCGACAGCAGTCGAGACGAAAGCTTTAGCAACTCTTCAGTCGATAGCTCTTCGAAGTCCAGCATTCCTTTAAATGAGCGTGATATGCTGGATTCATCATGCAGCTGGACCTGTCTTTTTATTATTCCTGTAATCCGCCTGGTTATTGATTTGTCTCGAATGGCATCTTCAAGATTGCGATGAGTGGTGTATTTTAACCATTCGCTCATTGAAGAGACGACGACTTCCAATCCGGCATCTTCGCATACCTGTACCAAATTATTGTTGGCGAATCGATTGGCACGTAAAAATATTTCCCCATTAATTCCAATCAATGGTTTTGGTGAAAGGTTAGGGTCAGCTATTTGTTTGAATTGAATCGTTGCTTCTTTCAGCAGATGATTATACTTTTGTTTTTGGCGAACGCATGTTGCAATTTTATGCAGGTATTGGTCAAAAAGGCTGTTTGCCTTACTTTTATCTGGGCTATAGGGCCGGTAATGCCAGAGCAGTCGCTCAAGGTGATCGATAGCTACAATGGCTTTCCATGCCAGTCTTTCGAATGAAGATCCCAAGTTAAGATCCCTGTAAGCGTTATTAGATACAGTAGTACACATAGGTAGATCAAAACCGGCTTGCTTAATTAACCTTTCTTGTTCAATGGCGTATTTACCAAGGCGGCAGGGACCATAAGAACCGCTCATAAACCCTTGAACACCTTTAGAATCGGGGTGCGTTTTTAAATATGTCAAGAAGCTTCCCAACGTTACTCTATACGGGAGGCATTCAGTCCCACTCGTCACTTCCTCTGCGTAGATTAAATCGTCCTTATCAGCTTCGGGGAGCACTTCGGCATCAACCCCGAATGCTTGCATAGCTGAAGCCAGTACAGTAGCATGTGGCGCCATGTTAGGAATAATTATTTTCTTTGCCGTATTTATAATGGGCGATGTACCGCGATAAATATTTGATAAATCAAGTTCGACTTGCTGGGCATTAGATTTGTGGTGTGCTTTGATTGTGTCCGCAAGAGCCTCCAGCCGGGTCACCATTCCGGCTTCTGCAGCGTGCTCGTCAATTTCCATTTGCCCCATTGGTTTATGCCCGGTAATATCCTGCAAAATTTTTATAATGAAAGAATCGGGACCGCAGCCAAAGTTGGTAATAGACAACCCATATAAAAAGGGAGTAATACTGGTGATTTTAGTTGCGTTAATAAATTTGGATTCATATGCCCAGTATGGACGGTCGCTTATATCCTCCGGATCGAAGCTGCTAAGAGGTAAGAAATCTACTGGTACGGGAATCATACCCAGTGCGGCCAATTTTTCGTTAAAACCCAAGTTGGCACCCGAGTCCTGAGACATATATGACCTTGCCATTACAACTACTCCGATTTTATCGCTCTGGCGGATGTCCTCAAGCAATCGATTGCCATTTTGCCGGAGCTCTTGTTCGAATACCTTTTGACGTTCGAAACCCGCTATGGCCGCTTCGATACCTTGTTCATAGGTAAATCCCATTTTGGTAGCAACTGTGGCAAAGTTATTAATGGTCTCTGTTTCTCCCAGACTAAGATCTATAATCGGAGAAAGCAGGCGGTTGCTAACGTTGTTCATGACGTTACCAGCAATAAAAGGGGACGCCTGTACTAATGGGCAGGCATACTTTTGGTTTTTATCCTTATTTTTCTGGCCGAGTCTGATAGCGCATGGATACAGGATATAATCGGTATGGGATAGTGAAGACATATGTCCATGCAACAATTTTAGCGGAAAACATGAATCGCTATAGCTAAGCTCAATTGATTTTTCTATTGTGTTGCGGGTAGTTTTGTCAGATAACAGTACTCTAACTCCGAGTTTATTCAAAAATCCAATTAACAGGGGAGCGTAGTCATAAACCAACAGTGCCCTGGGTATGCCAACCAGAAGGCCGCTGCCATCAAGGGGATTATAGTCAGCAAATAACAATTTCTCCCTGATGTCAAAAGGAGTTGTTACAGTAGTTTTATCTATACCGGCATCATAGAGATCACAACGAGAGCCGAAATAAGTGGTTTGTCCATCGGGTAGTTTCATGCGGGTTATAGTGCAGTTATTATCACACTTGGTACATAGAAAAGTTGAAAGATTGCAGTCAGCTTCAATTACTCTGTTAAATCCCTTGAAGTTCGATTGGCTGCCATCCATGGATTCCATGGCAAGAATTGCAGCTCCAATTGCACCACTAACTTCCCGGTGGGGCGCTACCGTTATTTGTTTACCGGGAAGCATTTGATTGAACGCTGATACAATCGCCTGGTTATAGAATACAGCTCCAGTCAGAATAATATTACTTCCCAGTTTTCTGGAGCCGACTACTTTCGAGAGGTAGTTATTGACAATCGAACGAGCGAGGCTGGCAGCTATCACTTCTTTTGGAATTCCATGCTGTTGCACAGATGCTACAGCTTGACCCATGAAAGCAGCGCATCTGGTACCTAAATCGATTGTATAGGGGGCTTCGAATGCCAGGCGTCCAAAATCGCCATTTTTTACTGAAATACCCAGCATATCTGCCAACTCATCGATAAAGCTCCCTGTTCCAGCAGCGCAAGCTTTGTTCATCTGGTAATCAGCTACGATTCCGTTGCGTTTAATAACCAATTTTGAGTCTTGCCCGCCGATTTCAATTATATCGGCATTTGGGTCAAGCTCTTCCGCGGCTGTTACTTGTGCTGTAATTTCATTTTTTACCAGATCGGCTCCAATCAGGCTTCCTATCAAATATCTGCCGGAACCCGTGACGCCAGCTCCGCCTATTGATATTTCGCCAGCGCCCCGGGTTACCAGATTGGTAAAGACCTGCTTGACTGCATCAACGGGGCGCCCTGCGGTCATGATATAATCCTTGAGGATAACCTCTCCTTGAGAGTTGATGATTACTGCCTTCGTGCTGGTTGAGCCTACATCTACGCCAAGGTAGCATGGAGAATTGTTTAAATTATCCGTAATACTTGGTTCATGTGCTGCTGATATTTCTGTTAGTTTGGGGAGAGGATAGAATTGCTTGCTTGAAGCTTCTTCTGGCAGGAAATTTACGCTCGAAGGATTGTTTTTAGCTAGTAATGCCAAGCCAAAAGACTGGGTGTAAAGAGGCGATTCTGCAATGTTAATTTTAACTAGCCGGTTATTTCTCGCCGAAATAGCTGATTCGAGTGCTGAGCACACTGCCAGGTTAGCTGCCATTCCTCCGGTGAAAACAACTGGCTCGAGGAACAGGTCCTTTTTTAGTGAGGTGATCATTCGGGCGATACTTTCGCACAGGGATTTAAGCATTGCCTCTACGGGCACACCTTTTTGCTGTAAATGTATCAGATCGCTTTTAGCAAATACACTGCATCTGGTGGCAATACGCGGGGTAGCGCCCGTATAAGAAATCGCCAACTTGGCCAGGTCGTTTAAATGAATACCAAGCCGGTAGCACTGTTGCTGTAAAAAATGACCAGTACCGGCGGCGCATAGCGGGTTGGAATAGACTTTCCATGGTTTGTTCATGCCATGCTCGAGTTCAATAATCAGAGCAGTCTGGCCACCGGAGTATATTATAGTGCGGGTATCTGGATGATTATTCATTATGGCAGTAGTGAGGGCGAGGCCGTCTGAAAAATAGCTCCAACCTGCTTTAGTTGCAACCTGTTTTGCGCCTGAGCCAGATATCGCGGCACCGCTAATATTATAAAAAGGGGTATATTCTTCCAGGCGTTTGAGTAGATAGTTTATGGTTACAAAAGGGCTCGAAGCCGTTTTGGTATAATCCCGGTAAACTGTGTTGCAGTTAGTATCTGCCAGCGTTAGTTTAGCCGTAGAAGAACCAATATCAATCCCCAATGTGTAGCTCATACTGTATTTTATCAGAATTGAGGGTGAAATAGCTCATTTTATGTTATTAACATGATCTTGGTTCTTCTAAACCTGTCTTTCTTTGACGCAATCAGGAGGGGTATTTATAATGAATAATCGTGACAATTTAACTATGGTGGCCATGAAGTAGTGTAAATATGAAAATATCAACCAGAAGTCGTTATGGGATACGAGCATTGGTAACCATTGCGCTGTGTTCAGGAAAAGGGCCAGTTGCGCTGAAAACAATCGCAGCAATGGATTGTATCCCCTTTATGTACCTGCAAAAGTTAGCATCCCCCCTGGTTAGCGGGGGTATTCTTAACGCAACCAGGGGAATGAATGGCGGAGTTTGGTTGGCCCGGCCGGCAGAGAGTATAAAGCTGAGCGAGGTGGTTAGGTTACTGGAGGGGCCAGTCACGCCTGTAGACTGTCTGGAAGAGCATAGTGGTTGTGTGCGGGTGCAATATTGTGCTACCAGAGAAGTTTGGCTTCAACTAAAAAAAGCTATTGATGATGTGCTTGAGAGTACGACAATAGGCGATCTGGCTGAAAGACAAGAAAAAAACGAAATGTTACATGCCGATATGTACAACATTTAGGCATGTTGGATACATAAAATAAAAAGAAAAGTTGAGAAGAAAGAACTGGATAACCTGGTTGTTAATATAGCTCATGATGCTACTTGTTTAACTGGAAACACACCTCTGGTCCGGTTGAACAAAGTTATCGGTTCAGCCCGAGCAGAAGTGGTTGCAAAACTGGAATATTTTAATCCCACCGGAAGTGTTAAAGACCGTACGGCTGTTGCCATGGTGCTGGATGCAGAAACAAAAGGAATTATCACGAAAACCAGTGTGATTATTGAACCTACAAGTGGGAATACTGGCATCGCGCTTGCTTTTGTGTGTGCAGCCAAGGGATATAAACTGATAATAGTGATGCCAGAAAACATGTCGGAAGAGCGAAAAAAACTGCTCAGGTTGCTAGGGGCAGAGTTAATTCTTACTCCTGCACAGGAAGGTATGAGTGGCTCGGTGAGATTGGCCCGGGGAATGGCAGAGAACGATCAGAATTATATACTGCTTGGGCAATTCGACAATCCGGCCAACCCGGATATTCACACCAGAACAACAGCGCTGGAGATATGGGAAGATACAGGAGGGTTGGTTGATATCGTCGTTGCTGGAGCAGGTACAGGGGGAACAGTAACCGGTATCGGGAGAGCATTAAAAAAATTGAAACCAGAAATCCAGATAATAGCAGTTGAGCCGGAGGGTTCGCCGGTTCTATCTGGCGGAAAAACCGGCCCCCATCTGATTCAGGGGCTTGGTGCCGGTTTTATACCGGGGGTTTTTGATCCGAGTGTAGTTGACCGGATTGAAACTGTCAGTAATGAAGCCGCAATTAATATGACGAAAAGGCTTGCCCGCGAGGAAGGACTTTTAGCAGGATTATCTTCCGGTGCGGCCGTTTTTGTTGCAGTTGAGGAAGCAAAAAAACGGAAAAATCAGGGTAAAATGCTGGTAGTAATACTGCCCGATACCGGCGAGCGTTATCTTTCAACTTGGGATGCGTAGCCCGAATCAAATTTTACTCTGGTAGATTTACCATTATTCGCCAGTTTTCATGGGATAATTTTCCCCAGATATATAGCCCAAATCCTGAGCTTGCAAGTCAAGATCGGCAGTGATTATAGCTTCCGATCCAAAGCTCAACTCGCCTTTAGTTTTTCTTAAATCTATTGCCTTTAAGTACCGCTTGCACTTTTCACAAAGATAAAGGCGGTAATAATCATCTTCATCTGTTCTATACGAAAGTGTTTTTTGATCAGTATTATGGCAGAAAGGGCAATCAAGGCGCTGGAAAAGCCATTCCATACTACAAAAGGAACAAACAAGGTATCGGGATCCGGCTTCTTTTTCCAGATAGCTGAATGATGGTGCTGAGCCGCAAACCGGGCAATTACCTTTTCGCCATGATTGCTGTCTGACCCGCTCTTTAAAAGCCAGGGCATATCCAGTAAGAAAAGGGCGCATTGTATGGTGTATTAGTGTAGCTAACCCATGCGGAGAGACGCCTGCTTGAGCAGCTTCGGAAACAAGGCTGCTCCCCTCAAGCCATTCTTGGGCAAGGTTTGCATTCACCTCCGGTATTTTCTCTGTTTGTAATTCAGTATAATTGGGCAAAATATCTGAATATTGCTTAAACAGCTTAGCCAATTTTTGTAATGTATCATTGGCCAGCATCCAATCAACATCAAGTTCTTCGAATCTAGCGAGTGAACGGCCTTCCGCGGTGCGGTGGTTTATCACTTTTTGAGGTATGCCTACCGCTGGAACTCCGGTTTTTTGTTCAACTTCAGCTTGTATTCGGAGAAGTTCAAGATAGAAGGCGGCGAACCTGGAAGAGTGGGTTGACGAATCAACCCACTCTTCCAAACCTTTAATTATTTTACTTGTTGTATCGTTTTTTTCAGGTTTGTACAAAATAATCTATTATCCTTTATGCCTGCCCTGCAATCAATAGTAAGGCTCTTATCAGAAGACCGCCAAGGACTACTAATCCGGCAGAAGAGAAAGTGATACCAGCCAGGATTCCAGTAGAGTAGTCTTTTTTCAAGTTCATTCCAAGCATGATGAGTGGCGCCACAAGGCCGGCAGCAATAAGACCAACCCAAAACCACAGTGAGAGCTCACCGCCCGTGAGCAATGCCAGTCCGTCGGTAGCAGCTGGTGAACCCGAGGCAGAAAGCCAAAGTATAAACAAGGCAATTACAATCAGCTCAATGATGATTGCTATCACCAAAGATTTGGCCAGCTTGGCAATGGCAGACGATTCAATCTGCCAACCGGATTCATCGAAGAACTGTTCAATAACCCAATGGTATGGCCTGATGTTCGTTCGATTGAGCCAGTTGACTATCAGAGAGACTACGATTAGCCATGCGACACCGGATGTGATTGCTGAGACGACGAAAACCGCTGGCAGCATTGGGGTAACTGCCCAGAAAGGCTGGGTTGATGCAGAAATCAGTACTCCGGTATAGGACATGAGAAGTATAGACATCACAAAGCCAACCCATGAGAGGATGCTGGTGGCTTTGTCTGCTAAAGGCTTTAAACTGCGTATGTAGTGGCTGGCCAGCCAGAGCACTAGCATAATTCCGGCAACCATAAGCCAACCAGAAAGAATCCAGCCACCCAGAGAGAGAACCGATTCTGGCCGGAAAGTTACGAACATATGCCAGAACCAGAGAATATTGCCCAAGTGAGAGAGAAGCAGGGCTACTCCGATTAGCGCCAGGATGATGCCGGTACATACAGCCAGTTTGAACAGGTTTTTAAGCTTGCCGCCGCTGAATTTATCAGCAAGGAAAGCAGTCAGGAAGGCACCGCCAGCCATGCCGGCAGCCCAAAGATCAATCCATAGGGTTACACCCCATTCCATTCCGCCGATATTCATTAGGCACCCCCTTTCTTGCCGGATTGAGAGGCAAGATCTTGCTTGCGTTTAAATACTAGCCAGAACGGCAAGGCGGTCAATACACCTGCAGTAACCAGGCCGGAAAGCCATTTGCCAACGACATCGGAAGTAGCAACTTTGGGGTCATCCGGCAATCCATAGATCGCACTGGGAGAATCATCAAGGACATACATTACATGGAGTCCTCCCAGTTCGTTTTCGCCGTATAGATAGGCTTTGGGATGTCCATTTGCCTTTAGCTTGTCTACGACAGCACGCCCCTTGGCTACCAATTCGTCCCTGTCGCCATATTCTAGCGCCCCAGTAGGGCAGGTGGTAACACATGCCGGCTTTTTACCATCAGCCAGCCTGTTATAGCCAACTGAAGTACAGGCACTGCATTTCATAGCTAATCCGGCATGATGGTCAATATGAGGAACGTTAAATGGGCAAGCTTGGGTGCAGGTTCCGCACCCGATGCACCAATCTTGATCGATGTGAACAAACCCTTCGTCAGTTTTAAAGATAGCACCTACCGGGCAAACGATGGCGCAACTGGCTTCTTCGCAGTGTAAACAAGAACGTCTGAGAAACAGCCAGTCGAGCTTGCCTTCTCGCTCTACCTCAATGAAGCGCATTTTTATCCAGGTTTCACCCGAAAGCTCCCTGGGGTTTTCGTAAGAGCCCCAGTTACTGGTTTCTTCTCCTTTATGTTCATTCCATTGCTTGCAGGCTACTTGGCAAGCCCGGCAGGCTGTACATTTGGTGAGGTCAAAAAGGATTGCCTTACTCATTAGTCTGCCCTCCTTACATTACAGAGGAAAGTCTTGTATTCAGGAATAGTGGTATTAGCATCACCAACGTGCGGTGTAAGCATGTTGGCGGAGTCGCCGCTTTTCATACCGGCAAAACCCCAGTTAAACGGCAGTCCGATCTGGTGGACGGTCTTACCATCGACAGTAAGGGGTTTGAAGCGTTTAGTAACTACCGCAACTGCTCTTACCTCACCTCTGGCTGAGCTGACAACAACTTTATCACCGTTATCAATGCCTTTTTCTGCAGCGAGAACTTCGTCCATTTCAGCATACATGTCAGGCATGAGCTCTACGAGCCAGGGCAGGCTTCTGGTCATGATGCCGGTCTGCCAGTGCTCTGTACAACGATAGGTTGTGCCCACATAAGGATATTTATCGGGTGTTCCCTGTTCGTTCATCCATTTGCCGATAAAGGCACAGGGATTAATTTTCTGACCGGACATAATATTTCTATCCAGTGGTGACTCCCATGGTTCATAAACCT
>JAQUNW010000028.1 GCA_028717385.1 Dehalococcoidales bacterium
TCCACTTCCTGCCAGGCTTTGTATTCTTCGTCATAGAAAGCCACCGCCAGCTGATCTGCCGATTCCAGTTCGGCGCTGAGTGAAGACTGATCATAGCTAAACTCAAGAGTTATCTCCCCGCCCAGTTCGCTGCCGCTGGATGAGGTTATTTCAAAGATGCCAAGAGGTTTGAAACCGTTAAAATCATGCCTCATTGATTGACCGATCTGGTTGATTTCAACTTTTGTGCCTTCAGGCAGGGTGTTGGGAGGAATAACTACCGAGATCTTGTCATTGAGGTTGACAATGTTTTCCTGGTTGGGCTTTTTAATCGTAACTGAGGCACTATCTTCTACCTCAACCGGAGCACTAGTGATCGGTTTTGTGGAGCTGGTAACCGGATTTTGTGAGGTGGTAATAGTCTCATTATTACTACACGAGGCAAGAAGTGGGCTGGAAGTCATAATGAGCACTGCTGTGATAACTGCCAATGCTTTTTTCTGTAGCACTTTCATCTCCTTGCAATTTTAATCCGGCGTATGCTATTAATGGATATTGCCTATAACAAAGAAACCGGATGGCATCTGAAAAAGCCATCCGGTTAAACCAAGACGCCTGGCACCTGAGTGATATGCCCATTGCTAGTCCTCTAAAAAGATTTTGTTAATATTATTATTAAATCCAACAAAATTGCAAGACCAATTGCTTGCTCTCGATGTTTAATTTGACTCATAAAGCTAAACTAGCTATAATTGGAAGTTCAGCGCGGGGTGGAGCAGTGGCAGCTCGTCGGGCTCATAACCCGAAGGTCGTTGGTTCGAATCCAACCCCCGCTACCAATTTTTGAAGCTAAAAAGCCCTCTACTTCAAAGCTAAAAGGCTTGTTTTAGAGGGCTTATTTTTTAGAATTATCAATCATTTACTCCTAATCCCTCTGTTCGTTCCTAACATTTAATCCCTGATTGTGATCATAAGTTTTTTACTCTGTTTTCTCCAATTGTTGTTAAAGTTTTAGCTCGAAGAGGACAGGCAACTATATTGCATTATTACTTTTATAGTGTATGTTATAGGTGTGGCTGCAACCTTTTTAGCAAATTACAGTGTCCACAATAGGGAAAATGGATTTAGATCGAGAAAAATATTTGGTCCTGAAAGCCAAAACTGACGCCAGTGCTTTTGGTGAACTCTACGATGAATATTACGGAAAAATTTACTCCTACATTTTGAAACGTACCGCAAATGTAGTTGCTGCGCAAGATATTACCTCAGAAGTATTCTTGAAAGCATTAGATAATATCAAACGCTTTGAATGGAGAGGTATCCACTTTTCTGCCTGGCTGTACAGGATAGCAGATAATGAAATAAATAACAGCTATATGCGTAACAGCCGGCTTGCTCATCTGAAGGAAGAGCTTGAAGAAACGGCCAAATTACTCAATATTTCCCTTGAGCAAGAAATTGAACAAGCAGAATCCCATCTAAGTAAACAGGCGCTATTTCTGGCTCTTCATAAATGTATCACTCAGCTTCCTGTAAAGTACCAGGAAGTATTAACCCTTAAGTATTTCGAAAAGAAAAAGATAAAAGAAATCAGCCTGATTCTGGGTAAGCGTGAAGGAACCATCAAATCACTGCTTCACCGGGGAATAAAAAAACTGAAAACACTTATTGGAGATGCAACCTTTTAGAATGAAATCTGTTATCCAGTTAGAGGGGCAATGGAAGAAAAGGATTTAATAAACCAACTGGAAAGCATTCAGTTTGATGAAATTGAATTGCATGGTCATAAGACCTTATTGCGCACAGCTTTACTCAAAAGATACGCTGCAGAAGTTGGTGATTCCACCAGTAATAAAAATATACTGCAACGAATTAAAGAGGGTATTACTTTAAAGAAGCTGTTACGGCAGCCAGCCTTTGCAGGTATCATGGTCGTATTGTTGATAATTACTTCAATGGTCGCTTTTTCTTATTTTTTAGGACAGCATGAAAAAGCACTGGCCGCCGAAATTGCCAGAAACAGCATCGAGGTGGCGGAAGCCCTCGAGGGTGAAGAAATATCAGGAATAAAAATAATAGCAATCACCGATAACCTGGCTACCGTTAAAGTTGAAGGGGTGGAAGGAGGCAGTATTATTGTAAAAGTGAATTTGTTGGAAAGAGTCATGCGCCAGATCATCATTGGAGAGTTAACCAGCGAAGAAGTGGAAAAAATCACCAACATTTTAAATGGCGAGTCGGACATTCTCGAGATCATCAATCAAGGCGCTGTTATTTCCGGTTTACATGTCTATAAAGTTGTTATGCCTGAAAACAATGCAGAGAAGGAGCCACTGGAGAAAAGAGTGCAAGTAACAATAATATTGGAAACCAGGAAGTACGATGCCGATATAGAGATAATATCCGGGGAAGTATTATGGTTCGGTGAAGTGGGAAGTCCAGGCTGGTTTGAACGGCATATTTGGTAAGGCATTTAATATTCAAGTTCAAAGAGTATCAATGGAGGAGGGAGATAAGATGCTGATTAAATCAAATAACCGGGCACGGTTTTTAGCATGCCTGGTAATGATTACAGCAGTAATGTTTATACCCGGCAATAACCAGTATGTTACCGTTCAATCTCCTGTAACACAAAATGGTGCAATCGATAGATCGGAACTGGTTGGTTTGGATTGCGAAAAATACGGCATTTATAAATTCGAAAACATGTCAGATCCTGAAAGCCCGGATTATAACCCTAAATTGCACGTTGGGCAGGAAAAAGCAGTACTTGACTTTGATATTGAATGATTTAATGTATTTGAGAATTCTCACTGAAAGCCAGGTGGGAGAAGAATGTATTTACCAAAAACCAAAGATATAGCACTTCTATTTACACACTGGGGATTACTTTGTATGATACTCTGCGGTTGCACGGCTGCCCCAGTAGAAGAGCCCCCGTCAGTGTTTCCATGTGAAGTGAGCCTTGAGCAGGCTTCCAGCTTGATCGGTACACAGGTGCCAGCCCCAAAGGATATGCCTGAAGGTTACAGCGTGCAAAGCACTATTATGAGCGATAACCGTACCGTGGTATTTTATATTGTTAAGGCTGACAGGGACTATTCTATTGAGTTAAGCATACAATGGGAGCAAATTCCATTGAGGATACTAAATGCTCCCCGGATCTATATTAACGATACTTATGGTTATTTTATCGATAGAGATGAGCATAATTTGATCCATTGGAACTTGATGCCACTCGAGCAACCGGTCGGCAACGAAGGGTTGTTTGAGCTTGGTTTATTAGCCCCGAAAAATATCCCGACCGGTGAACTTCAGTTGATTGCTGAATCAATTACCTGGTAGTTGTTATATAACGGGTTGTATTGTTAATAGCTAAAAGCGTGCGATTCATAGAAATCATTTCAAATAGAATGGTGCTGTAAATAAGAAAGCTGATACCCGGCCTAGATGGGCAAAATATTATCAAACCTCCGGTCAAAACCAACTTAATTCTTACGTTCCAATCTGAATTTAATATGAAAGGTTCCAGATATCGTACACCATGCGCTACTTATTCCCTCTTGAATCCCCCCAATCCATCTTTATGAACTTTTTGCTGCAGCAGAGCAACTCGATAAAATTTTGAGTATAACTACGCTATGTTGATTATCCCATGCTTAGCATAGCGGTTAAGGCAGGCTCCCCGGCTTATTAATAGCCTGATAACCGCGCGGTTAAACTGCAATATCCCGCTTTGTAAACCACCAGGCTCCAGCAACCGAACAAAAAGCTATCGTAATTCCAAAGAATAAAACATTAAAAATCCCCAGACTTCCATCAGCTAATGCGGCGTTATAATCGTAGTAATGGAAAAAAGAAACGTATTTTAGCCATTCCAGATTTTCGCTTAGCAGTGCCATAACATTTAATACATACATCACCAGAAGGATACCACCACAGGCCATATAAACCCGGCTTCTTTCAGAAAATATTGCCGAAAACAGCATCCCCATACTGAATATCGCCCATCCAAACAGGAAGGATATTGCGGCTACCAGCGCAAAATTGGCAAAGTTATAGCTGACTGCGTGCATCGGGGCCAGTGCGACAATGGCAAATATGGAAACTATCGTAAATACCAGCAATGAGACAAGGCCTGCCGTGTATTTGCCCAGAAACAGTTTAAGCCTGGATACCGGCTTTGAAAGTATTAGTTCTGCTGTTCCCTTTTCTATTTCGCCAGCCAAACCCGAACCTGCAATAGAAAGTAGCAGAAAAATAGCCATTAAAGGCCACACCAGGCTGAAATGCTCCATTGCCAGAAACTGCTCTATAGTAGAAAAACCCAGGCTTTCAATACCTAGCGCCTTATAGAAAGCCTCCGGGAATGATTCAAGCATTTTCTCAAACGCTTCTGCATTTTTCTGCATGGAAGGAAACAACGCGACGTACATCCATATGAATATCAAGCCGGTGATTGAATAAACCGCAAGAGAAATTTTCCTGTCTTTAATCGTTCTCCAAAAAATATTTAACATGATTATTCTTCCGAGTTGGAATAGTATTCCAAAAATATATCTTCCAGTGAGGGCTGCGATATTTCAATATGAGTTAGGCGGTGTTTGCCAAGCCTGGCCAAAGCCGGGTTTATATCGCCTTTTACCCTAAGCAGTAAGCCGTTTGTAAATTCTTTTATCAGCTCTGTATTTTCGTCCAAAAACTCCTGTTTATCAACCGGTTCTTCGAACTGTGCATTTATAATATTTAGCTTCTTTTCTTTGAGTACGGCGATGCTCTGTGAAGCTACCATCTTACCTTTCTTAATTATCCCTACCCGGCCGCACACTCTTTCTACTTCAGCCAGGTTGTGGGAGGACATAAAAACTGTAGATCCTTGTTGGGCAAGTTCTTGCAGTAGTTCATATACTTCATTCTGAAGCAGTGGATCCAGCCCCTGAGTTGGTTCGTCAAGAATAATCACCTCGGGTTCGGTCATAAATGCAAGAACGAGACTTAATTTTTGTTTATTTCCGGAAGATAGATACTTCGATTTTATTTTTGTATCTAAACCAAATCGGCGCACGAGTTGATCGGACTTATCCTTGTGTTTATAAAAACGCCTTATAAAATCGATGTGCGTCTGACCGTCCCAATCCCCGTACAGGTGGGAGTTGCTGGATAGATATCCTATTTGTTTCTTTAACTCAACATAGTCTTTTTGAGCGTCTTTGTTGAGGATGGTGATTGATCCTGATTGAGGGCGGAGGAAATTCATCATGCATCGTATCGTGGTGGTTTTGCCAGCCCCGTTTGGGCCAAGAAACCCGAAAATCTCTCCACTGGCAACTTCGATCGAAATACCGTCAACAGCCCGGTTGTTACCGAAATATTTTTTAAGATTATTTATCTCAACAACTGCCAAAAATGCCGACTCCTGTTGAAAACTTCTGCGTGAGGTATTGGGAATTCTTGAACATTAGCCATACCCCGTATCTTCGTTAATTGTATTCTCAGCTTTGTTTTTATTTCAAGTGATTGCAGGTGTTGCAGGGTAATAAGAAGCAGTGGCGGAAGAATGGAAAGGCGAAGAAGTAGTATTGAGCGGCTGTATGCATGGGTATGGCTTTCAGATAGTGGTTGGTTTGTGGGGAATATTGAAATTATATAGATGAGGCTTGTGTTACAGCTTTAATTATTGCCAGTATTGCAAATAAAAAAAGGAGGAGCTAGCCTGTCCTCCTCCTTTTTTAAAGCCCAAGACAACAGTATTTAGCTTTTGCCCATCAGTACCAGAATGCCGTACACAATCAGGAAAATGCCGATGATCCAGGAGATGATAGTAGGAAGGCTTAAAAATGGCAGAATCAAAAAGCCTGCTACTATACAAACGATAGCAACCACCAATTTATTGGAAAAAATGCCCATGTCACGCTCCTTATGTTTTGTCGAAAGATTAGCACCGTCCTGGTACAGTGTCAATAATTTTTATAAAGAAGGATAAGGAAGATATTATTACTAATCTGGAAATGACGATGTATAAAAATTCATTGAACCTTCGTGTTTGTATCGCTAAGGCCAGATTTGTTGCTTGGACCACCCTAACAGCTGGGGGGTTCTATAGGCCGTATAATCTCGGCTTTGTTGCCGTTTTCGTCTACTGCAACAAAGGTGATGCGGGTTTCGAATAAAACTTCGCTTATCTGTTCATTTACCCGTGTTCCAAAGGTCTTTATGTTATATACAACCGAAGTTCGGCCAAGGTGTGCCAGAGTAATATCAAAACGAATAATTTCTCCCGAGCTGACAGCCTTACGAAAAACAACGTTATCCAGGGCTTTAGTAAGAAACGTGTTATAGGGGAATTCCTGGGTTGCGGTGATATAAGCAAACTCATCAATCCATTTGAGCATATTGCCGCCGAAAAGCTTGCCATGATGATTAAGGTGCTCGGGTAATATCAGTTTAAAATGCTGCATTCATAAATATTAACATAGGCACCGGTAGTCATCAAAACAACGGCAAAAAGCAAAAATGATTACCTTGAATGGGGCACAAATATCTATCTGAATTTGGGTAAAATAATAAGAAATTATTCTGATTGCAAACGTAACTTCCCGTTTTTAGCGTTGACATATTCGCCTCACTCCGGTAACATGAGCAGATTGTGTTTGGGCTGTGGGGATAATAAATTATGGTAAACTATATTAGAAATTTACACAGATATTTTAAGGGTGTCAGTTGTCGGCACCCACAACCTTTTGCTGATAAGGCAACATATCTTTACAATCTGGGGTGTAGGTTGAGAGTATTGAATAACAGAGTATTGTTCAATCCCGGTTGATAAACAAGCAAAATTTAATAACACTGTAAACTGGAACCCCCCCCTCGGTATATTTTGGCATTCATTGTTAGTACTGCATCAGTCATTAACTATTCAATTCTTTCAGTTATCACATTTTGTTGTATTCTCACGCCCAGAATTATTTATCCCCGCTAATCTATTTGAGAAGGAGGGAGTATGACAGCAAAAATAGAGGCAAAAAATTTAGTAAAAATATATGGCGAAGATACAGAAAAAGCACTTGAGCTTTTCAATCGAGGTATGCCCCGGAGTGAGATCCTAAAGGAAACTGGTCTTACACTAGGTGTTGCCGGCGTTAATTTTGAAGTTGCTGAAGGAGAGATCTTTGTTATCATTGGTCTTTCCGGTTCCGGTAAATCAACCCTGCTTCGCTGTATCAATGGCTTGCTGATGCCCACCAGCGGTTCCTTATTGATTGACGGCAATGCCGTAGAAAAAATGGGCGACAAAGATTTGCGGAGCTTGCGTGGTGAAAAAATCAGTATGGTCTTTCAGCATTTTGCCATCTTGCCCAACCGCAGCATAATCGACAATGTTGCTTTTGGGCTTGAACTAAGAGGAGTAGAGCGAGAGAAACGACGGGCTAAAGCTGCTAAAGCGCTGGAAACAGTTGGTTTGGGGGATTGGAAGTATAAAATGCCCCAAGAACTTTCCGGCGGGATGAAGCAAAGGGTAGGTCTGGCTCGAGCGCTGGTAATGGAATCTGACATTTTATTGATGGACGAACCCTTTGGCGCGCTCGATGCACTCATAAGGGCAGAAATGCAGGAAGAGCTTGTTACTCTGCAGCGGGAAATCAAAAAGACAGTCATTTTTGTTACTCA
Source organism: Dehalococcoidales bacterium (assembly GCA_028717385.1). NCBI lineage: Bacteria > Bacillati > Chloroflexota > Dehalococcoidia > Dehalococcoidales > Dehalococcoidales bacterium. The sequence continues at coordinate 7,648 of JAQUNW010000028.1, forward strand.
TGATCTCGATGAGGCACTTCGTCTGGGTGACCGTATTGCTATTATGCGCGATGGTGTAATAGAGCAAATCGGTACAGCGGATGAAATCTTGGCTGAACCGGCTAACGATTATGTAGAGAAGTTTTTGACTGGAATCGACGTGTCCAAAATCTTGGACGCTAACAGCATTGCCAAATGGCCTCGGGGTACAGTGCGAGATACAGAAAGCGTTTCTGTGGCGTTACACCGCATGAAAAAGGCGGATACCGATTATTTGTTTGTAACTGAGCCACGGCGTAAGTTGGCAGGCTTGGTAACCAGGGATGATCTTCTGCCATTATCTAAAAAACGTCAGACTAGCTTCAAAGACATAATTCGTGAAGCTGACACTATTCTGGGCGATACAATAATGAGAGATGTCTATCCCGCATTACGCCAAGCGGAAAGAGCGCTGGCGGTGGTTGATGAAAATGGGAGATTATTAGGAGTCATTACACACAACACTCTGGTTGAAAGCCTGGATGACAGGAAGGGAGGTGACGGAATTGCTGAACTTTAGTCTTCCCAAGTTGGAAATAGGAACTGCAATCGAGTGGCTTGTCAGGTGGATAATTGAAAATCTTTCCATAATATTTGATGTCATTAAAAATGTCCTGGATACCATTACAGGCGGATTTAACGATGGTTTATCTGCGGTGCCTCCAGTAATCCTGATAGTTATTTTTGCACTGCTGATATGGCTTGTAACCAGTAAAACCACCGCTCTTCTCAGTTTGATTGGTTTAGCTTTGACATGGAATATTGGTCTTTGGCCGCAGATGTTAAGCAGTTTGGTGCTGGTGGTTATTTCCGTGATTATTGCACTACTTATCGGTATACCGCTAGGTATTTTGATGACGCGTTCTGCAAGGCTGGAAGCCGCCATGCGGCCGATTCTTGACTTCATGCAGACGATGCCAGCATTTGTGTATCTGATTCCCGCCGTTATGCTTTTTGGTACAGGTGTTGTACCCGGCATTTTTGCCACCATTATATTTGCAGTGCCGCCACCAGTTAGGTTGACATACCTGGGAATAACTCAGGTTCCAGATGATATGAAAGAGATGGCGGTGGCATTTGGTGCTAATGACCGTCAGGTGCTGAGAAAAGTTGAACTGCCCCTGTCATTGCCAAGCATTATGGCTGGTGTGAACCAGTGCATCATGTTGGGCATTTCCATGGTGGTGATTGCATCTATGATTGGTGCTGGCGGGCTTGGCGCAGAGGTAATGCGCTCGGTTAACCGGCTTGATCTGGCTCTGGGTTTTGAGAGCGGTCTTGCGATTGTAATACTGGCTATGGTTCTGGATCGCGTTAGCCGTAACATTGGTTCTGATAAGGTTACGCCAGCCAGCCGGATTATTGGTTATATCAAACGCCGGCGTAAAACCAGGCAGGAAGCAAAGGAAGCCGAACGAGGATCAGGCTCCGCAGAAGAAAAAGAAACCGAAATTTAGATAGTTAATCTGAGAGAAAGGAGGAATGGTTAATAGAAGAAAGTAGCCTTGAAAAGGCAACCCGAAACTATTAAACAATAAAAGGAGGAGAAAATTGTTTAAGAAAATTCATTATTCAGCACTGGCAGCCTTAGCTGCTATTGTTATGACCGCTGGCCTTGCCGGTGGTTGTTCGCAAGAAAAAGAAACTATCAAGATCCCTTATGTACAATGGGCTTGAGCGGAGGCAGAAGCCTTTCTTGCAAAGGATATTCTAGAAGGCATGGGCTATAGCGTTGAACTCAGCACTGTTTCAGCTGGTGTCATGTTTGAAGCCGTTGCTACTGGCGACCAGGATTTCATGACCACTGCTTGGCTGCCTTATACCCATAAATCTTACTGGGAAGCTCGTAAAAATAATCTGGACAGAATTGGAACTCTCTACGAAGGGGCTGTTCTGGCTATTGTTGTACCTGATTATGTGACCATAGATTCATTAGCTGAAATGAAAGATCACGCTGGTGAATTCGGCAGCCGCATAGTTGGCATAGACCCCGGAGCCGGGATCATGGAAGCTACCAAGAACGTCCTGATGCCAAATTACGGTTTGGGAGACTGGGAGCTTAGCGAATCCAGCGAAGCGGCAATGATAGCTGAGCTGGAGCGCTCTATCAATAATCAGGAATGGATAGCCGTAACAGGCTGGGCGCCTCATTGGAAGTTCGCTGCCTATGATCTAAAAATGCTTGAGGATCCAGATGAAACGCTTGGCGGACTAGAAGAAATTGTTATCATAGCTCGTGAAGGTTTCCGGGAAGATTATCCTGAAATAGTTTCATTCCTGGAAAACTGGAAGATGACTTCCGACCAGTTAGGCGAAGTAATGCACATGATTAGTGTTGATGGGATGGCTCCTGCAGTTGCTGCAGCTGAGTGGGTTGGCAACAACCAGGATGTCGTAGATTCCTGGCTATCGTAAAAATAAATTGGTAATTTGGTTAAGAGGGGGGCACATGCGCCCCTCTTTTTATAAGGGATTGTGTTTTCTGTGTCGTCCGGGATGAGGACGTCCCATTTCCTGTGTCACCCTTGATGAGAACATCAGCACGAAGAAGGATCTTTTACGCAGTAGTGCCCGTTGTAACATACAGAGTGTTCCCGCATGAACGGGCACAACTCGTGTGAGACCCTTCGCTGCGCTCAGGGTGACAGGAGGGGTGCTCAAGAATGACACAATTTTTCTTATGAACGAGCCCGGTTCTTATAAGACCCTTCGCTTCGCTCCAGGGTGACACAATTAATTTACTTGGTCGAAATATTAAACGGTATATAAAGCGGGCAAACTCCCATTGCAGCGGTTATTACCATTATTGCCCCGAAGATATAAAGTACAATATCCCACACACCTGCCACGAAGAAAAGCGCAACCACCAGTGCAGCTATACCCAGTATCGCGCGGATAGATCTATCAGCAGTTCCCATGTTTTGTTTCATTTTACCCTCCTCTGGGTTTTAACCGATTATATGGATAGTGCTTCCCAATAGCAATAGAAAAAACGTATCCATGCAGAGAAATGTAGTTGGGTGGAATTCTTTAATCAACTATAGCCTGTGCAAGATGTGCTCCAAGGTTTCTGGCTTTTTCCATAGCCTCAAAGTCAGCCCTTACTGCGCCTTTATCAAAAATACCCTTTACTGCCAGCTCTCCAATCAACTCGTAACCCAGATACTCGAACGGTATCCGCATGGCATCTATGGTGAGGCCGATAGCTATATCGTATTGCGGCTGTTCTCCGACAGCAATGAGTATCATTTTTCGTCCCTGCCCGGAAAGACTGCTCGTATACTGCCGCGGGCGGTCTTTGGTAAATTGGTAAAGGCAGTACAGCCGGTCGATAAAAGCTTTCATCCAGGCGGTGATATTACAGTTGTGGCTGGGAGAAACCAGCACCAGCCCTCGTGCCTCCAAAAGCCTGGGGTATAACAGTTGCATACCATCATTGAGTCCAATGCAGTGGGTGCTGTTTTGGCACTTCTCACATCCGGTGCATGGCATATAGTGATAATCTCGCAGTTGAATAGCTTCGTAGTCGGTACCTGTATCTGCTACTCCTGATAGCGCCTGTTTGAGCAGGATGTCGGAATTACCGTTTTTGCGCGGGCTGGCACCGATAGCCAGTATCCGGTTTTTAACTTCCATGGATTATCCTTCGATGCAGATTTTTTATCAGGCAGGTTTTTTATGCTTTCCCCTTCTGTTCTTGGCATTATCATACCAGACCACCAGGCCGGGAACTACCCCAAGAGAGATCAAAAGACAAAGCAGAACACCGATAACAGTTACAATGCCAAAATCCCGGATCATCACAAAACTGGATACTATCATTACAGCAAAACCACCTAGTGTGGTAAGCGCTGTAGCCATAATAGCTCGGCCTGTCTTGGTGATAGCGGTAACCATGGCCTCTTCCGGTGCCACGCCCCGGCTTTTTTCTTCGTTGTAACGCCCATTAATCATTACCATAAATTCAGTACCAATACCGATGATCAGCACTCCCAGGATAGCGGTAAGGGGATTAAGTGGGATATCAATTAAATACATTACAAGGGAAGACCATGCAATAACTGCAATAACCGGTATCACCGTTAAAATAGAACTTACCAGCCGGCGGTAGGCAATTAATATTATGATGAATACAGCCACCAGACATAATAGGTTCATAAGCATTCGCGAACCGATGACCGCATCTATAGTTTCTGCCCCAAGTGCCATCGTGCCTACTGAATTAACAGCGACTCCTGCCGGAGGTGCAGCCATTTCTTCCAGGTCCTGGATGAGGGTGTGTACACCTTCCAGAGAGATATATTTTATATTGAAAGAAACACTTGCCATCGACGATGTGTCCGAAATCAGACTGAAAGTAAAAATACTGGGGGTTGATTGAATGATTGCATCTATTTGTTCTGCTGGTGGGATAACTCCACCTGTAACTTGGGTTATCATTGTTGCCAGGCTATTCACCGAGCGTATTTCGGCATGTTGCTCAATCGCCCGGTCTCCCCAGTCTTTCATCCACCCGATCACCTCTGGGCTGGTTATATCTTCAGCTTCGATCATAAAGCGTAGCTGCCCGCCACTGCCGGTTATTTCCCTCAGGTGCCTCAACTCCAGCAAAGCCGGTTCATCCTGGGGCATAAGCTCTTCATAATCAGTGTTGATTGTAAGCCGGCTATCAAAATAACCCCCCACCACCGCTAGCACAAGCGCTATAGCGGAAACCCATAGCGTGTGCTTGATGGCATTCCTTCCAAGAACAGCCAGGATGTGTTCTATCCGGCCGCTTGCCTTTTTAGATTTGATCTTGAGTTTTTCCACTTCGGTGCGTCGGTCGGCCACGTAAATAATACTATGGAGTAAAAATAAGCCAAGCACATAGCTGATAATAATGCCAACCGCCAGCATTAATCCAAAGTCTTTAATCATGGGCACTTTAGAGACGAAAAGAGTTATAAAACCGGCAATTGTAGCCAGCATTCCGACTCCAACCACCAGGAACATGCGGGTAATAGAAGCAATAATTGCATCACCTACACTTCCACAGCGGGTAATTTCTTCCTGGTAGCGGTTTTGGAACTGGATAGAGAAATCTATTCCAAGCCCTATTAATATAGGTAGCACTGCCATGGTTGCCATACTCATTGGGACGGAAAGATACCCCATTAATCCAAATGTCCACAGAGCACTCATGCCGACCATTCCCAGGGAAAGCAGGCGCCAGTGAACCCTGAAGAACAATTGCAGAATTATAATCATCACCACAATTGCCAGTCCCAGCAGAATGGCGATATTGCGTCCTATGCTGTTAGTGATGGAGTTGATCAGGCCGGCATCTGATACTACCGTTGTCGTGACGCTGGTGAATGGATTATCTTCCAGAAAGCTTTCAATATTCTGGGCAGCGAGCAGTGCGTCATTATCACTCAGGTTGCCGGTGGGAGTTATCTGTATAATTCCGTGCTCAGAATCCGGGAAAAGTGAGGCAATAGCCGGGTTCAGGTTTCCCTGCTGGTCGAGTGCGGCGTAGATAATCATATCCGGGTTCTGGGCGTAGCTTGTTCCAGTAACTGCTTCCAGTAGAGACAGTGGGCTGTTTATGCAGCAATAGCGGCTGTCCGCTGTCAGGTATTCTTCAAGTGCGGCCATACGGTCAAGATTGGCAGGGGAAAGAATACTCTCGGTACTTCCAGTGAGAAGTACTGTCAAAGGTTCGCCGCCGAATACAGCTTCATAACGAGCATTATTAACCGAAATTTCTGCCTCATCAGAGACCAGGGCAGCAAAGCCGGTTTCAGTTTCCAGCATCGTAATTCCAGGGATGGCAGCAGCGCTAATAATCAGTGCAAGTAAAATAAACCACCGCGGGTGACGTTCGATAAATTTTGCTAAGGCTTCAGATATTTTGGTCATCTATCGTAACCTCCGGATTATTAAAGTTGCCGGTTGTAGCATTGGCAAGTAGTATTCGGGCAACATCAACCGATTTTTCCAACTGCTCTTCACTCAGACCCTCCAGCAGCTTTTCCATTTCTGTTCTTCCCATCATCCAGAGCCGGTTAAGCAATTCTTCCCCAGCGGAAGTCAGGCAGCAAATCACTAGACGGCGGTCAAGGCTGTCAGCTTGGCGGATGACCAGGTCTTTCTTGACCAGGTTATCCACAATGCCGGTTACCGAAGACAGGGCAACTTCCAACTGGTTGGCAATAGCACTCATCTTGCTGGGGCCATCGGTATAAAGAACCATCATTACGCGCAACTGGGCAATGGTAATATCGCTGCTGAGGTATTCAAGCGGAATTCGGGGTTTAATAATGTTAAACAGCTTTTCCGAAGTTTTGAGTATTTCGTCTACCAAGAGTGCCCGCTGATCCGTCATGATGTCATTTGCTCCGTCACAATATTAAGGTTTTACAGAAATATTCGGGTTAACCTAAATATATTATAGGCACAAATACCTCAGCTATCAATAGATAAAAGAAAAACACAGTAAAGATATTAATGGATTATTATTAAATCAGGGAGCTTCTCCATCAAATATCTGGTAGTTTATTCCGGCATCTGCCAGACGTTTGATCAGGGCGGAGGTTTCACCTTCAGCGCAGACTGCCAGTGGGTTAAGGCCGCTTTTAGCGGCTTCAATGGCGGCTTCAGCTGATCCAAAATATTGGAATTTGCCACCCCACTTTATACAGGCAATATAGGCTTC
>JAQUNW010000029.1 GCA_028717385.1 Dehalococcoidales bacterium
TACGGGAGTATGCAACTGAATTTCTCACTTATTTAGGTCTTGAAATACAGAAATCGGAATCCGGCGAGAAATGGTTACATCACTTTAAAGCCATTAAATCGAGCGGCACAGCTGATTATACTACCGTAATGCTTGCTACTCCCAAACCTGACCGGGATGTTGTTGCGGCCAGGATATATATCCGCGACACTTCTTCAACTATCACTTTCCCGACCCATACCAAGACTGAAAATCCTCCCCCTACTACACAATCAGTTGAACCGGTTATTTATAAAGCCTTCCCCTTTGAAATAGAAAAATCCCGATCGATGTGGTCACAAACTTATTTAGGGGAGATTAAGCTGTATCCATACACATATACCCCGGCTTTTTCTGCCCTGTGCGATGGTTCTCAGTGGCCGGTAGCCGGGAATGAGGTTTTGCATGCTTTGCTGGGCTTTACCTTCGGCGGAGATGGGGAAACAGTTTTCGCTCTTCCAGACCTGGATGATATATCCGCTCCGAGCCTTCTGAAGTTTCATATATCTACAAATGGTTCATACCCAAATTTTAACGGTTACCTTGATGGAGAAATAGACTACTTTGCTTTACCGGCAACAAGCTGGAACTCCTCAGACTACTGGATGGGTGAAATTGTACTCGGTAAAAACCTTGACCAGTACATGCCATCTGCCCTTCTCCCCTGTGACGGAAGAACTCTTTCCATAGACATGAACTATTTTCTATATGATTTGCTTGGAAACAGATTTGGGGGAGACGGGCATACGTCTTTTGCCCTGCCGAATATGTCAGAAATAGCGCCTCCTGTGGCTGGGGCAAATTACTACATAGTTGCTGAAGGAGGGATATACCCTCAACATCAGTGATTGGTAAGGCGTTAGAGGCAGCTGTCGCTGTTTAACCAAAAAATGGCGGGAGCAATTTAAGATAGATCTAGGGCGACGTGATATAAACACTGATCAGAAAATAGACTGCCTGCCAATTGGTATGATGTATTAATAAATAAACGGGAGTAATCATAGTTGCTCCCGTTTATTTACATGACATGCAATTACTACGCGCAGTTTAAAATTGCCCTCTTGACTAGAGTTTTAGCTATTTGGATTTTGTATTTATTGTTTGCTAGCGCCATGGCACTTGACACAGCAGCTAAACCTGCTGATTCAGCAGTCTTTTCATCGATGGGCTTTCCATTAATGACTTCCTCAGCGGCAACGGCTCTGCGTGGTACAGGTGATACAGCGTTAAGGCATATTCTTGAGATGCTATTTTGAATAGCTACAGCGCAATTGACAACCGGAAATTCGATGGATTTTCTCGGAGCGAATTTTAAAAAGGAACTTTTGCCTGTAAATGTTGGTATTTGAATTTCCTTGACTATTTCATAATCTTCAAGAATAGTTGAACCAACACCTCTAGGTGCAACATTTGTAGTAAAAAACTCATCAATAGGAATCACCCTTTCGGTTGTCACTATAGAGGCATTTAAAGCAATTAAAGCCGGTGCAACATCGCTTGGATTTACTGCCACGCAACCAGAATTAGCACCAAATATCGAATGGTAACGATTATCCCCAGTGAGAGCGTAGCACATCCCTTTTGGGTTTTTCCTTAAGCAATCAAATCGATTGTTGGTTTTTCTAAAATACCAACATCTATTAATTTGACAAATATTGCCAGCGATGGTTCCGGCATTCCTGATCTGGGGTGAAGCGACAAGGCGTACTGCTTCGTATAAAGCGGTATATTTTGTTTTGATGTTTGTATTAGCTTCAATCTCGGAAAGATGTGTCAGGGCACCTATTTTCAGAATACCACTTTCCTCCCTTATATAGGACATGTCAGGTATATTCTTAATGTTTACAATTGATTCCGGATATGTGTTAAATACTTTATTCTTCAATGCGCCAATAAGATCAGTCCCTCCTGCATTTACATATCCATATTGGTTTTTTAGTTCGTTTACTGCTTCATCAAGGCTAGCAGCGTTCAGATGTTTAAAATATTTCATGCGAACCTCCTTATGCTTTGCCTAAAGCTTTTAATATCTTTTCTGGAGTTATTGGGTATTCAGTGATTCTAGCACCAATAGCATTTCTTACAGCATTGCCTAATGCGGCAGCCATTGAACAACAAACCGGTTCTCCTATGCCATTAGCGCCCCAGTGACCGGTTTCCGAAAAATTTTCCAAAATAATGGTTTTAATTTTTGGTATTTCCAATGATAAAGGAATACGATACCCGAGATAATCATCGTTAAGATGCACTCCAGTATTTTTATCTTTCAAAATCTCTGCAGTTCCATAGGCTTGGCCAAATATAACGCCAGCTTCCATTTGTTTTTCCACATTATCTCTACTGATAGCTTTGCCGACATCATGTACTGTAACTGCCTCAATGACTTTTAGATCCCCCGTATCTACATCTACTTCAACTTCAACGAATAGAGCATTAGCGTTCACTTTAGGTGGAGCTTTTTGGTCCCATATACCTTCGCCAGTAATGCTAAAATATGATTTTTTTAACATGATTTCTTCAAAAGAATACTTTTTACTAGGGTCATCAAGTGAGTAAATGTATCCCTTCGCAGAAGTAATTTTTTCTACTTTTGCTCCTATTTGCTGAGCTGCAAAAGCATATAGCTTATTTCTCGCATCGATTGCTGCTTCAGTGACTGCGTTTACGTTTAAACATGCGCCTCTGCTAGCCGTTGTTTCAGATGACGTTGGAGCTGCGAAAGAATCGGAAGGTGCGTGCCTGAATACTTTATTGAGGTCGGCGCCTAATGTTTCAGCTACTGCTATTCTTTCTGCGTCCCATACTCCTTGCCCCATATCCATCGAGTTGGCTAATATGTTAACGGTACCATTAAAACTTATTGTTACTGCGGCTGCTGCAGTACCAAAGGCTCCGGACTGTTGTCCTAAAGCTACACCTACACCTCTTACCTTTGAGCCGTTAACAGATGATGGCTGGTTCCAGCCTTTCCATCTACTTCCCCAACCGAACTCACTTGCCCCTGTATTTATTACTTGTTCAAAGCTGTTCTCATTAGTATAAGGAAGTTGCTCTTTGTTTTTTAGTCTGAAATCAACTGGATTCATGCCAAGCTCTTCAGCTGCCATATCCATCGAAGTCTCCCTGGCGTTACATGAATGATGTCCTCCTATTCCGCGCATCATCGTACCTGGGGCATCATTGGTATAGACAGAGACAGCATCACCGTGATAGTTTGGGGTATAAGCTATGGTGTAGTTTCCATTTATCGGCATCAACATATCCGGATATAATTGATATGCTCCCTGATCTTGAATTAGGCTATTACGTTCAGCAAGAATTTGACCGTCATTGTTAAGAGCATATTCGATATCGGTTATATATCGGCTTTGCTTGCTTGAGCCTCCCGCACCGCATTCGCGAAGGCTGTATTCAAGCCTAATTGGGCGGTTCATATTCCGCATCGCCAGCATTGCGCCAATATACATTCCTTTCATTCCACCACGAGCACATTTATTACCAAAACCGCAACCTATTCGGTGGCAAATTGTTCTAGCTGTAACGCCTAACCTGTGCCACACCTTGTAAGAAGGCCAATATGTGCTCTGCGAGCTTATATACATATTAAGGCAACCATCTTCTCCCCACTTGAACATGAATATATAGTTTTCCGGGTGGAAATGTTGCTCATTTGGACAATCAATCGTACAACTGAATTCTAAATCTGCGTTGTTAAATCCATTGTCAGGATCACCTTGATGTGCTGATTTTCTTGGACCAATGTCATTCAATTCTTGGTGTAATATAGACTTATTTGCCTTAGATGCTTCAACCGCATCAGTTACAATAGGAAGTTCTTCATAGGTGACCTTAATTTTTTCTATTGCTTCTTCAGCGATTTCAGAGCTTTCTGCTAATACAGCGGCGACATCTTCTCCGACCCATCTAACTGTGTCATTGAATACAAAACCATCTCGGCAGTAATCTTGGTATATTGTTTGGTAGAGCTCATCACAGTGAAGCACTTCAGGTGTGTTATCTTTTGTAATAATATCAACGACACCTGGCAAGGATTCAGCTTCACTAGTATCAATGCTAATTATCTTTGCATGAGCATACGGGCTCCTAAGAATTTTTACATGTAGAGCGTCGGGTAAATAAATGTCAGCTGTATATTTTGTTTTACCTAGCACTATGTCACGCTGGCTCAAGCCCCCAACGTTTGGTATGTTTTGTGAAATGTAATTACTATCTGAAACCATATTATTACCTCCTTAAGTATTAGCCAGAATGCTTTGTGTTGCTTTTACAACCCTTGGATATGTTCCACATCTGCATTGTACGCCAGAGATGGCTCCGAGAATTTCTTCTTCAGTGGGCGCATTATTTTTATTAAGCAAATCTCTGATTATGAGTATCATCGAAGGTTGGCAGAATCCGCATTGTGGTACATTGTGGTATAAAAAACTTTCTTGAATCGGGTCCAGAGCTTCTTTGCTAGCTATACCTTCAATAGTAGTGATGTTTGCGCCATCGCATTCAATGGCGAGCAACAAGCATGATAGTACTGGGGCACCATCTTTTAACACTGTGCACATGCCACATTGGCCTTCATCACAGGATACTTTTGTTCCTGTCAGCCCCACAGTCTCCCTGAGAACCTTGAGCAATGTCCAATTTGGTTCAACTTTCAATTCGTATGGCTGCTTGTTAATATTAATATTTACCCAGTTTTTTCTTTGGACAATCTGACCTTCATCTGAATGTTCCAATTCAAAATGAGTTTTAAGATTAATAAAGGATTCAAATTCTCCATCGCAAACCGGGCATAAATATTTAACTGTTTCTTCTGTAGAGGTAGGGATAATTGTAGTACTAGCACCTGGTATTGTTGTTGTAATGGTTGAACCGGGTACAGTGGTGGTGATTGTTTTGGTTATTTCTGTCTCTTTACCACAGGCAGATAGAAAAAAAGCCGAACCAACGGCTGTGGTACCAACCATAATCCCGGCATCTTTAAGAAAATCTCTTCGAGATAGAGTTCCTGGCCTTTTTTTGTTTTCTTCAAACATAATTTTTCCTTTCTATTATTCTTTTCCATTTGATTACGTTTATAGATTGATATATTGGATTAACCACCTCCTCATCAGGATTATTTAATTCTGGTATGTATAAGTATTAATGTTTTTTATATGCTCATGTGTTTTTTATGTGTCTCTTCCCACATGTCGATCAGTTGGCAAAGGAAACCATCATAACATTGGCCTGGAGCTCGATATTTATCCAACCGGGATTTGGTAGTCTTTTTTAGAGCTATAGTGCTTCTAGAGTTATCCATTAATGCTTAAACCTTTTAAATGTATAATCAGTTGCAATAGAAATAGTTTATGTCTATTAACAATATCAATTAAGGAAGTGTAGCATGTGATAATTAGAAAACTGGTTAGAATAGATAGGGGATTGTTAGAATTAGCTAATAATCAGACCGAAAAATATCAGGCTTTACTAATAAGTATAGAAACGTTGTTTTTTGAATTTCTTCAGAGGATGTAATGACGCACCCGATTAGCTAGCGCCAGTGAATTCTCAGGACGTGTAATTTATAAAAAAATCAGATATCTTTGGGGATAAGGTATCCCAGCCTGGGTTTGTTGAGTATGATTTGAGGATTCCCAGGATCTTTTTCAATTTTTTCCCTTAATTGTCTAATAAATACTCGAATTGCATTTTTATAACCAGGGTAGTCGCTAGGCCAAATTGTCCTGGCGATGCTCGCGTATGTGACTGTTTTTCCTTGGTTTATTGCCAGATGATGCAAAATAAGCATTTCTATTCTGGACAAGTTTATGGTAATCTTCCCATATTTGACTATCTGTTCAGAAAAACTGAATAAAAAAGGTCCACATTTTTCACCTTCCAAACTGGTTGAAGACTTTCGTTTGGCCAGAGATTTTAGCCTGGCAACTAATTCCATTTGCCTGAATGGTTTATTCAGATATTCATCTGCGCCGTATTCAAAAGCCCTGACTACTGAAGTTTCTTCCTCACGCACTGTTAGCACAACAACCGGAATGTTAGAAAAAAGACGAATAGATTTGAGCACTTCAAAGCCATTTATATCTGGAAGTCCAAGGTCAAGAATAACCAAATCTGGAGATTGCGATTCGACAAGTTCGATACCTTCTTCGCCCAGTCCTGTCCAGATTAACTCGGCTTCCGGCCATCCTACATGTAAGGTCAACTCAATATTTTCAACAATTATGCTATCATCTTCTATTATTAATATCTTCATTGCAATTGCACTTCTTTTATTCGGTTTTCAAAATTAAATATCGGCAGGGCTTGTTAATAGCGGGAGGGAAAATCCTACAGTGGTACCTTGTCCTTCAGCACTGAGTATCCAAATATTGCCCTTGTGCAACTCAACAAACATTTTGCATAAGGCCAAACCTATACCCAAGCCACTCAAGTTTTCGATGTTGTGTGTTTGAAAATTTGGTTCAAATAGTTCTTGTCGAAAATCTTTGCTCATCCCTTTGCCGTGATCGACTATTTCGATAACAAGCTTGTTATCGTTAGTTTTAACTAAGATGGTAACTGTACCATTCCGTTTTGTAAAACGCAGCGCGTTATCCAGGACGTTGGAAATAACTTGGTGTATTTTTTGTATATCCAAATAGAGCGATGGGATGGGGTTTAAAACATTCAACGTAATTGTTTGTTTCTTTTTGGAGATTTGCGGTTGATAATAATTAATGATATCTTTGATAATTGTGACAGGATTAACTAATTGGTATTTTAATGAGAGCAATCCCAACTCACCTCTGGCCATATCCATCATTTCATCAATTCTGATTTCTAAATTCTTGGCGCCATTAAAGATGTTTCTAGCGAATTGTTGTGAAGGTTCATCTTTTTTTAAATGATCCACGAGGAATTCGCTGGCTGACATCAAAGGAGTAAGTGGTGTCTTGAGTTCGTGGACCAAAGCATGTGTAAATTGTATACGCTTTTCAATTTCCTGCTTTAGATATTGTTGTGATAGCTCAAGCGCTTTTGTTCGTTCCTGAACCAACTCTTCAAGATGGTTTTTATGATTAAAGAGTTCTCTTTGTGCTCTAATTGTCTCTGTAATATCTTGTAATATGCTATACACTTTCGATAATGTAGCTTCGCAACCGGGAACGACTGCCATTATGACCCGTCTATATTTACATTCGCCTTTCTTCGTATAATATTCCGAATTATATTCGAAACGCGTACGACCTTCAGCCAACATGGCGAATCTGTATATTTCTCCTTCAAAAAAGTTTAGAGGCTCATTGTTCCTTAATAATGCATCAAAATCAGGGCGAGTGTTTTTTGATAAACTCTTATCATTCCATTTTTTTATAATAGTTTCCAGTATGTTTTGTGCGTTATCCTCGTCGTATAACTCTAAACAAGCTTTATTAACCGCAATAACTCTCATCTGTTCAAATGAATAACAAACATCATTCGGTTTATTTGTAAAATGACTTAGATAGTCTGTCACTCCCTGCGTTTTTAATAAGTCAAAGTAAGCTTTTACATTTGAATAATCGATTTCCCAGATAGCTATCGGGGCATTATTAAACAACCCAAAATATTTATCACGCTCTAGCTTTAGATCTATCTCGGATCTTTTTCGTTCGATAATACACCTTATATTCACAAGGGCTGATGCTTGATAAAAATATTTAATAGGCACAATCGTTATTTCAACAGGGATTTTCTTTCCTTGTTTTGAGACAAATTCTCCTTCAAATAATCTCGGAAAAGTGCATCCTTTCATAACGTCTCTATATCTTCTTTTCGCATCGTCAATATGCTCCGGGCTTATGAGATCAAAGGCAGACATTTCAAATAGTTCTTGTTGAGAATAACCGCTTATTTCAATCCAGAGATCATTTACGAATACATATTTTCCTTCTGTACCGCCGATATTTTGGAGTATTACTGTAGCTACGCCTGTTTGGTTTCCTAAGTTGATTATTGTTTGATATAAATTCGTAGATTCCTCTAGCCGACTTTCGATATTCTTCCGCGCAGAAATATCTCTTATATAAACTACATTAACAGGATTACCTTTGTAATGAGTAACTGCACTCGTTAATTCAATTGGTATTTTAGTGCCATTTTTGCGAGTGATAGAAACCTCATACAAACCTGGCAATGACTCGCCTCTCATTTTTCTTCGGTGTCTTTCGAGGGCAGCTTTTCTTTCGTCGCCATCAATTAATTCAAAAAAACTTTTAATGGCCAGTTCTTTTTCTGTGTAGCCAGTTATTCGGAGACATTGAGGGCTGGTAAACACTATAGCCCCTTCTTTGTTATCTATATCCTCAAGCATCATGATGCCTTCGCCGACTTCCCCGCTGAGCTCTACTATTGCCTTGTAGTGATCCTCTGCTTCTTCTATCTTCTCTTCCAGTACTTTCTTGTCTGTTATATCCCGAAATGATTCCATAATCCCTACAAGATTATTGCCGGCATCGTACATGGGGAAAGCAGATACCATACAGGGGATAATTACCCCTTTTTTACTCGTTCTTTCAATTTCTGCTTGAACGGATTTTTCACCCGCTAGTATTTTGACTAAACGGCATTGAGGTGAGTTACAGAAAGGAGAAGGAAATACTTCGTAGCATTTTCTGCCAATAGCTTCTTTCAATTTTACGCCGGATAACTTGGAAAATGATGGATTTATATATTTCACTGTATAATCAGTGCTAATAATGCGAATACCTTGGGGAAGGTAGTCTACAATTCTATTAAATCCATCTAAGTTATTTCCATTACCGGAGCACGTTTTAAAAGGTGTAATTTGCTCACTATTTTTTAAATGGCGGCTAATCAATTTTCACAACCTTATGTTACTTATAGTTATACAGAGCCGTTTTGCCTATTATTTATATGTATAGAGTCGAAATAAATAAATAATTGCCGTTTATGCTAATCTGTCATGCCCAAGTTGTCAATAACAAAACGATGTTGTGTTATTGTTCTACGATCTTGTCACTCCCTAACTGTTCAGGGAAAATGTCCTCATTTACCGATCGATAATGAAACTATACAAGCGTTACTAATCAGGATAAGTGTTTTCTTGAATTGTATAGCTATCAACTGAAAAATTGTCATAAAAAAACGTATACTTCTGATCTTTTCTAAAACAACGACGCAAGCTATAGAAAAACCAAGCAAGGGCAGTGATAAGCCTGGTTTTATTTTCCCGAAACAGCGGAACAGTAACAGGAAAGCTTAAATAGTTAATCTAAACAATTGCTTTGGCGGATTAAAACCTTCGGCCTAAACACGTTTTGATATTTTTTCACTTACGAAACCAGCGGCTTACAGTAAATATTCCGCAACTCTTTCGATAGCCAAAGGGTGAAATGGAACACAGAACACGACGCGTTCAAAACAGGTCAGCATTGAAAGTCCTGGAATCTGCTTTAAAAGAATAAGTATTAATACACATACATTACGAGTGAGCACTGCATTATTATCGGTTTTTCGCAGGAATCTTTATAATGAAGGAGATCGGGATAATAAACAATACGGCAGGTGAACCATGATAGAAAAAATATATACATATTCCACCACGGAAGAAAAAACAATCGAACAAATAATTCAGGATGATCCGGTTCAGATCAACCATATGATTTTACCTAAAGATGCGAGCCTGCCCGAGCATTACTCAAACTCCAATGTATATATGATCGTAATGCGAGGCAAGCTTTCCCTGAAGCTCGATGATCAGGATGTCCATATATACACCTATGGGCAGATTGTAAATATTCCATTTGATACCAGGATGAATGTCAGTAACTCCGATGACGAAATACTGGAATTCATGGTTGTAAAAGCACCGCATCCAAGAAACTATAAAAAATAACTTAAATATTGCTACAAAATAAATGCGGTTGATTTCTGTACAAGAACCAGCTTTTGAGAAATCTTCAAAAATGATAGCCGCCGCTGTTATGCTTTTTGCTGACGAATGTTTTTCATAAATGCCACTAGACCGCGCATGATCTCCAGTGGTGTCGGCGGGTCCCCCGGGATTTTGAAAGTTACCGGCAAAATCTTGTCCGCACCACCCAGGACGGCATAGCTTTCACTAAGTAAGCCTCCATTACAAGCATCGTCTCCAACGGCTATTACCCAGCTTGGGCGTGGCATTGCATCATAAGTTTTAAGCACGGCATTTTGCATATTGAGGGTTACTGCGCCGGTAATTAGGATCACATCTGCATGGCGGGGGGAAGCTACAAAGCTGACGCCAAACCTTCCGATATCATAATGCGGTGTAGTAAGGTTATTAATTTCTATTTCAACAGAGTTGTCGGAGCCCGAATCAAGCTCACGTATAGCCAGACTTCGGCCAAAAACCCTGGAAATATGTTCTTTTAGTTCAAGACCGAGGTTTTCAAACTCGCCTGTTTGTGTTTTTAAGTCTGGTGATAATTTTTTTCTGATAATATTGTTAATAATTTTAAACATTTTTCTTCACAGATCATTACCCGCATAAGATAAGTTGAAGCTTTTATTGATTACCGGAAAGTCCGGAATGATATTACCTATAACAGCATGTTCAATCGCTAACCAATTACAGAAGGAGGCAGTTAATACTTCCCAACGTTCAATGTTGCCATTTTTTAACTTCAGCCAGTGCAGATTGCGTCCTCGCGGTGCTTCAATCATGGCCAGGGCTTGTCCGGATTTTGGGTGGAAATCCAGGAACACCGGTCCGGATGAACAGTTGGCTATAAGATCTCTTATCAGATTGACTGAAGAAAATATCTCCTCTGACTTTAACTTGAATCTGGCTAGAACGTCACCGGTTGTTTTTACCGGCACCTTGTATTTTAATTCATTGTAAATACTATATGGGTGTAATTGTCGCGTATCGCCATCATAACCGGATGCGCGGGCTACCGGGCCGCTAAGGGAAAGTGGGGCTATTAGCATGGGCAATACGATACCGGTAGTATCGAAACGGTCAATGACTCCTGCGGCTTCATTAACTGTGGATAATGCCGACTCGATTTGACGGCAAAAATTATCCAAATAGCGTTTAAAATCCTGGAGAGCCTGGTGATCGATATCCCGATTTACTCCTCCGGGTTTAATGGCGCCTTTCAGGAACCGGGAGCCGGTGAATGCTGCATTCCAGCGTAGCATTTCTTCTCTCAAAATAAAGAAGGGAGAAGCTCCTACAGGATAAGCAATATCAACCAGCATACCAGCCAGATCTCCAAGATGGGAATATATGCGTTCCATTTCCAGCAGAATCGTTCGCAGCTCCCAAGCGCGTCGGGGTAGTTCAGCACCGGTGATTTTCTCTACTGCCATCGAGAAACAGCACGCATTGGCTGCGCTTTCATCACCGCTCACAGTCTCCGCCAGCTTGACTCCCTCATCAACGGATTTGCCTTCTGCCAATTTATTCAGGCCACGGTGTTTATATCCCAGCCTGGCTTCCAGATTAAATATAGTCTCGCCCATAACACTAAAACGGAAATGTCCCGGCTCTATCACTCCGGCATGTACAGGACCAACTGGAACCTGATATATGCCTTCACCCTCGAATATTTTAAAAGCATATTCTGAAGTCATTCCGGGGCTTGGAGGTACTGTCAATGATCTTGGATTAGATTCAAGCATGGGGTGAAAATCGGCTGGATAGATTTCATGGAGTAATAGCCTGCGGGTATCAGGCGAGCCGGTGAATTCCATGCCGAATAAATCGTTTAATCTGCGTTCAAAGTATATTGCAACTGGAAACTGTCCCCATATGGAAGGTGCCTGGCTTGTTTCAGTTTTGACGGTGATAATCAGAATTGGAGATGGGTACCTAAGTTCAAAAGCATAAAACAGATTAACGCTGGATTTATTGGGATTAAGAATTGCCCATATATCAATCAATGCCAAATCATTGCGGGTGGCTAGCCATCCAATCGCCTCACCGATTTCCTTATAAGGAACATGTAGGTAGTATTCTCCCCCAACACCCTGTTCAAACTGGCTGCTACACTGCTTGGATTCGAGATGGGTTATTAGCCCGGTTGTCAAGATATCCATTAGATGCTCATCCCCAATTCAACACAAATCGTATTGATAATACTGGTTAACCATGATGGGACATATACACCGAGGATTAGCAATAATAAAATACATACAGCAATCGGCAGCTTCATCGAGTTTGGAGTTTTAAACAAAATAATGTCCGAATTGCCTTTTTGGTTGAAAATCCTAAGGAAATAATATCCCATACCGCTGGCAACAACCATAAATAAAACAAGTACAAGCAAAAACAGTAATGGCTTTGCGGCCAGCACGCTCAATATGTTGAATTTCACCAGGAAAACGGGCAAAAGAGGTGTACCTATTGCTGCAGCTATACCTATAATCAGCCCAGTACTGGCTAATGGCTGATAGTGCATTGGTTTGATTACCACGTCGTATTTATTAGAAAGATACTGTCTATGCCATATACCTGCCGAGAAAAAGAGCAAGGCTTTAATAAAGGGCTGGGCAAGCTGATTAAAAACTACCCAGAATAACGCCAGTGGATTAGCTAACCCCATACCAACCAGGGCAAGGCCTGTTTGCTCAATAGCTGAATATGCAATAACCTTTTTTGTATTGGTTCTGGCTAGCAGGCTGAAGGCAGCAACACCTATGGTTAAAACCCCGGTTGACAGTAATGAGGAGGTTACCAGCCAGGTGTCACCGACCTGGTCGCCAATTGCAAATAATCTGATAATTGCGAATAACCCCAAGTTTAGAACCGGACCATACATCACTGACACTACTGAAGGGGCTTTGGTATATGCTTGCGGCATCCATGTATGAAAGGGAGCCATACCAGATTTTGCTCCAAAACCAATTAACACAAGGATAAAAGCAACATTAAAAGCTGGCTGATTGAAGCTGGCGGCATTATCCATTAAGCCGGTCCAACTCAGGCTGCCGCCTACAATTGCTTCCTGACTGAGACTAAACAGGATGATAATACCCATGAAAGAAAACAGCATGGAAGTTGATGCTATAAAAACATACTTAAGTGCCGCGGTGATGTTTTCCTTGGCTTTTAACGTAACTATAAGCACGGCCGAAAATACCGTGGATAATTCAATAAATATCCATAACAGAACAAGGTTATTAGATAGAAACCCAATGATAAGAACCAGTTCTAGTAAGCAAAAAGAGCCATAGAAAACCGGTAGCAAAGATACGTCGATTTCCTTTTGGTTAAGCAGGCTATCTATGTAACCGCGGGAATATATGGCCGCCAGCAAATAC
>JAQUNW010000030.1 GCA_028717385.1 Dehalococcoidales bacterium
GGAATACCTTATATGGTACAACACCGAAAAGGTTCACCGGGGTATTGGCAAAAAGGCTCCCCTGCGTTATTATCTGGATAAATTTATCGCTAACCCTGAAAAGTCCAATATGTACTGGACCCTTACATCAAATTGACATCATTATACTGTTAGTGTATCATTGGAAATTAGTTGCCATTTTGTTATTAATCATCTTAATCTCCCAAATAACGGTAACTGGTTTTAATTATTTTAAACAAGTAATCTTAGGGAGGAGATAGATATGCGACCACCAGGTCCACTTGAAATAGGGCTTATAGTTCTTATTATTCTAATTGTATTTGGTGTTGGAAAACTCCCCCAGGTAGGCGCGGCTCTCGGTAAAGGCATTAATGCATTCAAGCGCGGGACCAGGGGTGAAGACATAGACGACGATCTTACTACTACCAAGAAAAAAACCAAGCGTAAAACCAAGAAGACGGTGAAAAAAGCCGAGCCAGTAGCTGGAAAGAGTCCGGCAGCAGGTGAGGAAAAACCGGCTGAAGGAAAGCCGGCAGCTGAAGGAAAGCCGGCAGCTGAAGATAAGCCGGCAGCTGAAGATAAGCCGGCTGATACTGAAACCGAAACTCCAACAGCCGAGGCTTAGCCCACCGTTCAGGAGGCTTGCTGGTTTGCCTTACTGGTTATTTTCCCAGTCAGATGTGCGCAAGCACTATCTTAAGGCAGGTATGTCTGGTCAATTGGTGCGTAATTTTCATCAGTTCATAAACACCGGTAAGCCAGTTCTTGCACAAGGGAGGATGTAGATATGCGGCCACCAGGTCCACTTGAAATCGGTCTTGTTGTACTGATCATACTGATAGTCTTTGGCGTCGGAAAGCTTCCTCAAGTTACAGAATTCGTAGGAAAAAGCACCGGAAAGGTGGTTTCGTTGTTCCGCAGAAAAAAGGGGGGGGAAGCTGACGATGATAGTAGCCGAAAAGTTGCCAAGAAAAAAAAGAAGGTTATAAAAGAGCTGGATCAATAAAGTATCGCGCTCCCGCTAAAACACCCGCCTTGCTTAACCACCATCGATTCCGGCTTCATACAAGATAGAATGCCTTTAAGGTGTATTTAATATGGGCATAATGGAAATAGTGATGATCCTGGTGGTTACTCTGATAGTTGTTGGTCCGGAAAAACTGCCTGAGTACGCCCGGAAATTCGGCCGATATTACCGGGAATTCAAAAAAATCGCCTCCGGGGCTACTAATGAAATGAGTAAAGCCCTCGGCTTGGACGAAGACGAGGATCTGAAAAGCCTCACCGATGAATTAAAATCAATGCGTGATGACATGTCTTCGCTTAGAAAATCCTTGAATGAAGACGCTGACGACCTCAAGGAAGCCGTCGCCAGTGAAGCCAAGCAGATGAAGGAGTCTATAGACCAGGAAACCGGGGAGATTATTTCCGAATTAAAGGCAGAAACCCAGGAAATCAGCCAAGACGTCGGTGAAAGCTTCCAAGAACTGGGGGAGCATTTTGCGCAGGAAGCAACCGATTTAAAAGAATCTCTCAAGGAAGATGCTCAACAGATTGCCAGCGATCTATCGGAAAGCCATCGGGAAATAGAAGAAGGGCTGGAAAAAGAAGCCGAAGAACTCCATAAAGCAGTAGAAGCTTCAGGAACAGAACCAGATAATTCGCCAGCTGCCACATCAGCAGTTTCAAATGTTTCCGATAGTAATCTAACCCTAGAAACAAACCAAGATAACACTAAACCTGCTGTCGGCCCTTCTAATTCTACAGAGGTAGACAATGGCCAGGGATAATCAAGCAACACAGCCGGTTGCAGAAACTCAGGGCATGCCCATAATGGTGCATCTCAAGGAAATGCGGGACCGGTTAATAAAATCCGTCATAGCCCTGGTGGTTACTACTTCTATATCTTTATATTTTGCCGAAGATATCGTCGGCATTCTTAAAAGGCCAGCCGGAAACATCGAACTGATATCTATCGAAATGATTGAAAACCTCAGCGTTTTCTTTAAGGTTAGCCTGGCTGGCGGCATAGTATTGGCAATGCCAATACTGGTTTACCAACTTTTCGCTTTTATCATTCCAGCGTTGACTTCTAAAGAAAAGCGCTATATATTCACCATGCTACCATTTATTGTATTCATGTTCCTATGCGGTATTGCATTTGCTTATTGGGTAGCCCTGCCTCCCGCGTTACGCTTTCTAACTGATTTCTTTACAGAACAAGCTGAAACGCAAATTCGCATCTCCAACTACATTTCTTTCGTAACCAGACTGATCCTGGGATTGGGGCTGGTATTCGAAACCCCGGTAGTGGTAATGTTTTTAGCCCGCATAGGGGTGGTCTCCCCCCAATGGCTAGCTGGAAAACGTAAGATCTGGGTTGTACTCGCCTTCGTGATAGCCGCCATCGTCACACCCACCCCGGATCCCGGCAATCAGTTAATCGTGGCAATTCCACTCATATTATTGCTGGAACTATCGATATTCCTATCCCGATTTGTATACAAGAAGCGCGTTCCTCCCAGCGAGCAGGAATCTGACGATTAGCACATCAGCTAATAGTCACACCGCAGACTAAGTATATACAAAACCAGAACGACAGCTTTGCATATACTTTATTTGATTGACAAACTCCAGTACTGAATATAACATTTACCTATCCTGATTGACGGTTATCTTCAACGCGCTTTAAATAACCAAAAAGGGGAGGATAGCAAATGGAAAAACCTGTTTATCTTGATTATTCCGCTACTACACCGGTTGATCCGGAAGTGTTAGATGCAATGTTGCCATATTTTAATGAAAAATTTGGCAACGCATCATCCATTCACATAAAAGGTAAGGAAGCACGACAGGCAGTAGAGGAAGCACGCCAAAAAGTAGCCGATCTGATTAATGCCAATACTGAAGAGATTATATTTACCAGTGGCGGAACAGAAGCAGATAACATGGCAATTGCCGGCACCGCAGAAGCATCCAGAGATCTCGGCAACCACATTGTCATCACTAATATAGAGCATCACGCAGTCTTTGAAACCTGCCATCACCTTGAAAAACAGGGTTATGCAGTGACTTTTGTCCCTGTCGAGCCTGATGGAATCGTAGATGCCGAAAAAATCCGCCAGGCAGTTACAGACGAGACAATTTTAATTTCAACCATCTATGCAAATAACGAAATCGGAACAATTCAACCCATCAAAGAAATAGCCAGTATTGCCCTGGAATACGGTATCTACTCTCATACCGATGCAGTACAGGCAATAGGTCGAAATTATATCGACGTAAAAGATTTGGGGGTGGATATGCTTTCCCTCACAGCCCACAAGTTCTATGGTCCCAAGGGTATTGGAGCTTTGTACATACGCCAAGGCTCGCAACTGGCACCGATTATATATGGAGGTGGTCAGGAAAGAGGGTTGCGATCGGGTACCGAAAGCGTTCCGCTGATCGTCGGTTTCGGTAAGGCTGCAGAGGTTGCCAAGCGGGACATGGAGGCTGAAATAAAGCGCCTTAAACCGCTAAGAGACAATTTGGTGAAAGGTGTTATGCGCAATATACAGGGAGTCTTGCTAAACGGAAGCATGGAAAAAAGACTTCCCAACAATGCCAACTTCTGCTTTGATGGTGTGGCTATTGAAAAAACTGGACCTAAGGAAAAACCAGAGGACTATTTTTCGATGAGCTGGGAACTTAACAAGCATGGAATATGCGCTTCTGCCGGGGCTGCCTGCACCGCCGCCGGAGTAACCCCCTCTCATGTACTGATTGCGCTTGGCAGAAGTGTAGATCAAGCTCAGGGCGCTCTTAGATTCTCTCTGGGCAAATGGACGACCCAGGCAGACATAGATAAAACACTTAAGGAACTACCCAAACTGATCGAGAGATTAAGAGAAGAGAAAAAGGCTCAATAATAGCAAATATCAAGGGATAATCGCCCATCCAGAGTATCGCTCTGCGAAGGCGGTTTTTTATTACTAAAACAAGTGAAAGGACGAATTAATTCTATGGCAGAAATTCCAGAAATAGGTAAGGTTTCGGCAGATATCTTTAACGAAATTATTTTTCCAAGGCTTGGCGCAAAAAATAAGGACGTGCTTGTCGGGCCACAACATGGCACTGATGTCGGCATAGCCAAGATTGGCAACATGGCAGTTTCTATGACCACCGATCCGGTGTTTATTGTACCCGAATACGGCTGGGAGAGGGCGGCATGGTTTGCCATACATATATTAGCCTCAGATTCGGCGACTTCAGGGCTAAAACCCCGGTACATAAGCATTGATTTGAACCTGCCCATGAGCATGACCAAAAGCGAGCTTTCAATCATGTGGGATACTATGCACCAGGAGTGCGAAAAATTGGGCATAAACGTTATTACCGGACACACTGGCAGATACGAGAATTGCCATTATCCCATGGTTGGAGGAGCTACCGTGATTGGAGTTGGCGAGATAGATGAATACGTAACCCCGCGCTTTGCCCGTCCAGGCGATAAGGTAATTATCACCAAGGGTCCGGCCATTGAAGCGGTGGGAATTTTTGCCGCAGTATTTGCTAACTCGCTTGAAGAGAAATTCGGCACGGAATTTCGCCGAAAAGCCGAGAGCATTTTTTATAAAATGACAACCGTCGAGGACGCCATGACAGCAGTCACAGTTGGGGTCCGCGATAATGGTATTTCTGCTATGCATGATGCCACTGAATGTGGTATCTGGGGAGGGTTGTATGAGCTGGCTGCTGCTGCTGGTCTCGGAGTAAGAGTAGAACTGGAAAAAATCGTAGTGGAAGAAACCGTCAAAGAGATCTGCAATTACTTTCAAATAGATCCCTACGCTTCAATATCAGAAGGAACCCTGATAATTCTATGCCGACCACACAAGGCAGACCAAGTTGTTCAAGCCCTTGCCGCAAAAGGAATTCGCTCATCAATTGCCGGAGAAATGACAGAAGCCTCCCAAGGAATGATTCTGGTAAAAGAAGGCAAAGAGACCAAGCTGGTACATCCGATTGTTGATCCTTTCTGGCGGGCATTCTACAATGCTGTATCTGGTGAAAAGCCGGGCAGGTAAATTGAGTACCAATAAAGAACAGACAACTTCAGTTCCGGTTACCTCTTTTACACCCCAGGGGCGTAAAAGTATACAGGAGGTTATCTGCCGGGAATTACCGCTGGTAATAAAGGTTAATAGCCAGGAAGCTGCAACCATATTATGCAGCCCGAGTGACATCGAGGATCTGGTGTTTGGCTTTCTCTACTCAGAAGGCTTTATAGAAAGTGTCGAAGATATAATCGATATCGATATTGACTCAGCAGCAACCGCTGTATCAGTAAAAATAGCAAAACCTTTTGAGCCAAAGGCATGTTTGAAACCCCTGATTGCATCAGGTGGCAGCAAAGGGCGATCCTCCCAGAAGAAAGAAACAGAAGTGGTCAGCGGAAAATTGTCTGTCTCCACTGGTCAAATCAACATACTTATGAGTACTTTTCTTAGCGCTTCAACTGTCTATTCCGCTACCCGCGGAATACATTCTGCCGCTATTGCCAGTCCAGAAAAAATACTGATACGCAGAGATGACATCGGTCGCCACAATGCCCTGGACAAAGTTTTTGGCAGCTGCCTGCGAAATCAAATACAAACCCAGAATCATCTGGTTATTATATCCGGCAGGATTTCTTCTGAAATGCTTCTGAAAGTGGCTGCCCACCGATCACCCATTCTCCTCACCAAAGCCGTACCGACCGACTTGGGTATTACCCTGGCACACGACTTGGGCATTACGCTTGTCAGATGCTCACATAACTTGAATATAACTGCTTACTGCCATGATTGGAGGATTACCGATTGACAGTTTTAGACGAAGATATTGCGGTTAAAATACAAGAGCTCAAAAAAAAGCGGCGAGCGGTAATTTTAGTACACAATTATCAGCCGCCTGAAATACACCAAATAGCTGATTTCGTTGGTGATTCCCTGGAACTAAGTCGGTTAGCGGCACAAACCCCAGCTGAGGTAATCGTTTTTTGCGGTGTGCACTTTATGGCAGAAACAGCCTCGATCCTGTCTCCCCAAAAAAAAGTATTGCTCCCTGCGTCTGATGCTGGCTGCCCGATGGCAGATATGGTAACTCCCGATCGCCTGCAAAGCCTTAAAGAGGAACTACCAGGTTATGCAGTAGTTACTTATGTAAACTCATCAGCAGCAGTAAAAGCCTTTTCAGATATCTGCTGCACATCAGCCAATGCCGTAAAGGTAGTATCCAGCCTGGAAAATGACGACATTTTATTTATACCAGACCAGCATCTGGGCAGATTTGTTCAATCCAAAACCGGAAAAAATATCCATTTGTGGCCAGGATATTGCCCGGTGCATGCCAGTATTACATCCGCCCATATCCAGGCATGCAAAAACAAGTATCCGGGCGCAAAGGTAATTGCCCATCCGGAATGCAAAACGGAAGTTCTCACACTTGCCGACGATATCCTGAGCACCGGCGGAATGGTAAAATATTGCCGCCAATTAACTGCTGGTGAAATTATCGTAGCTACTGACGCCGGCATGTTATATCGACTTAAAAATGAAAATCCTGCGGTTACTTTCATACCAGCCAATGCAAATGCAAAATGCAAGAACATGCAGCGAACCAATCTGGATAACGTGCTTGGCTCTTTACAGGAAATGTCCGGAGAGGTTAAAGTAGCAGACGATATCAGAAGTCAGGCATACCGGGCGGTTGAACGTATGATTCAGCTTGGCTAAGGAGATATGCAGGTGAACAGCAACGGTTTCGCCGTAATCTTAATCACCACCTCACAAGATGAAGAATCTCAGCTCATCGCTCGAGTATTACTTGAGCAAAAAATAGCCGCTTGTGTAAATATAATTCCGCAAATCAACTCCCTTTTCTGGTGGAAACAATCGATTGACCAGGAAAAGGAAAGCATGCTTATCGTGAAAACCCGCGTTAAGTTAATAGACGAAGTAGTCCGCCTGATTAAAGAAGTCCATAGTTATGAGGTACCGGAAATAATAGCTCTTCCCATTATTGGAGGCAATTGCGATTATCTGGAGTGGATTGACCACGAAGTAATACCTGAGGAGGCCGAATAGCAATAGCTATGAGCGGGTTTTTCTCTACTCTGAAGGAAGATATAAAAACTGTCTTTGACAAAGATCCGGCAGCCAGAAGCTTCTTTGATGTTCTGTTATTCTATCCAGGCTTTCATGCTCTGCGTTATCATCGCTGTGCCAGTTTTTTGTGGAATAAACACCTTCAGTTTTTTGCCCGTCTGACAGCCCATTTCAGCCGCTTTTTAACCGGAATTGAAATACACCCGGCAGCATCTATCGGACGGCGATTGTTCATAGACCACGGGTCGGGTGTGGTAATAGGTGAGACTGCCGAGATAGGCAACGATGTTCTCATGTATCAGGGAGCAGTGCTCGGAGGGACCACTCTAAGTAAGGGCAAAAGGCATCCTACAATCGGTAACAATGTTGTTATCGGGGCTAGTGCCATTATTCTTGGAGCAATCACTATAGGCGATGGTGCCCGCATAGGCGCCGGTTCAGTGGTAGTAAAATCAGTCCCACCAGGAGCTACCGTCGTAGGCATACCCGGACGCATAGTTGATAACCGCAGGCACCCTGCTGATCTACTTGAGCATGGCAAACTCCCGGATCCAGTAGCTGAAGCTATCCGTCTGGTACTTAATGAACAAGAGCAAATCGAAGAAAGGCTAGAAAAGCTTGAAGGGAAAAAAGGGCATCCAGTAGCGCATGAGGAGCTCAAACAAAAAGTACGCGAAGTATTGCGGGAATTTAATAGCGAAGGCGGTCATCCATGATTGTTTTGGAAGTCGTTAGCTGGGCAATTGCCATTGCCGGAGCTGCTATTATCAGCTGGGGCATTATCAAGGGTTTCTTTCAATTCATCAAGCATGAAATTGTCAGCTTTAAGAAAACTAGCCCTTCTGATTACATCCGGGAAATCCGCTTACTCGCGGGCCAGCACCTGTTACTCGGACTGGAATTCCTGATTGGAGCTGATATTATACGCACCATAATTGAACCTGGATTGGAAGAAATTGCCATCTTGGGGGCTATCGTCGCAATTCGTACCGTTATCAGCTATTTTTTAACCAGAGAAATGAAAGCAACTTGATTCGTTGCGCATGCCAACCCATTATCAGCCGGATGAAATCATTTGTCGTATAATTATCGTTGTACATTTATTCATTCTGCCCCTTGAGCAGGTATTTACAGGAGTAATTAATGATTAAAAAAGTCCTCGTAGCCAATCGTGGTGAAATCGCAATAAGGGTTATGCGTGCCGCACGTGAAATCGGCATTGCAACAGTTGCTGTCTATTCTGAGGCAGATAAAGATTCGATATTTGTTAAATATGCCGATGAAGCATACTGCATAGGGCCATCTTCTGCCCGGGAAAGCTATTTAAACATACCCACGATTATTGGTGTAGCTAAAACCTGCGGCGCTGATGCCATCCACCCTGGATACGGCTTTCTGGCAGAAAATGCAGAATTCGCGCAAGCTTGTGAAATTGCAGAAATAATTTTCGTTGGGCCGTCAAGCCGGGTACTTGAGCTGGTAGGCAACAAGACTTCTGCTCGTCAGATAGCCGCAGCAGCCGGAGTACCGGTCACACCTGGTATCAATGAGTGTGTTGATCTGGCTCAAGTTGAAAATGAAGTCGAAATAATTGGCTACCCCGTTATAATCAAACCCGCAGACGGTGGCGGCGGGATTGGTATGCAGGTTGTGTCATGCAGAAATGAGCTTAAAAAAGCGCTTGAGATGAGCTCATCGATAGCCGCTAGAGCCTTCGGCAAGGGAAATGTATATATAGAAAAATATCTGGAGCATCCACGTCATATCGAAGTCCAGATATTAGCTGATTCACATGGCAACATTGTTCATCTCGGTGAACGAGAATGCTCTATTCAACGCATGCACAATAAACTTATTGAAGAAGCACCTTCACCAGTAGTCACCCCGGAAATTCGTTCGAGAATGGGTAAACTTGCTGTTGAATTTGCACGCAGTGTAAATTATCGAGGTGTCGGGACCGTAGAGTTTATCTATTCCGAAGGACACTTTTATTTCATCGAAATGAACGCCAGAATCCAGGTCGAACATACAGTAACTGAAATGGTAACCGGCATCGATATAGTAAAAGAACAACTAAGTATTGCATCCGGATTACCACTGTCCGTTACACAAGATGAGGTCAAGATTAATGGCTGGTCATTAGAATGCCGAATTAACGCTGAAGATCCATTTAATCACTTTACACCGTCGCCGGGAGCGCTTAAAGCGTATCGCTCACCTGGTGGTATCGGCATCAGGGTAGACTCCGGTGTTTATAATGGCTTCGTCATCAGCCCCTATTATCATCCAATGATATCCAAGCTGGTCGCATGGGGGAGAAACCGGGATGAAGTGATCATCAGGATGAGGCGCGCGTTATATGAATATATTATTGTAGGGGTTAAAACCAACATCATTCTTCACAAAGCAATAATGGAAAATCCCAGATTCATCTCTGGAGACCTACGTACCGATTTTATTGACCAGGAAAAGAATCTTGTTGGTGACATGCTTCGTATACAAGAACGCGACCGCGCTTCGGTAGAACGACTCAAAGAAACTTTCAAATTTATGCCTTAAACATAAACTCATTAACAATGATGGATAATTGTTAATGTGGAAAATTACTCTGGATTGCAGGGGAATAGTATAAACAATGGCTAAAATAAGGCGCCCAATCATCATCATAGATGAAGAAAAATGTGACGGCTGCGGAGTATGCGTACCCGCATGCGCCGAAGGAGCACTGCAAATAATCGAAGGCAAGGCTAGGCTAATCAGCGAAATATATTGCGATGGACTGGGGGCTTGTCTTGGCAAATGCCCAAAGGGAGCAATAAGCATCGAAGATCGCCTGGCTACTGAATTTGATGAAAAAGCAGCTAATATCCAAGCCAAAAACAAGGAAATGGGGTCGGAGGCGGAAATCGGCAGCTGCCCTTCTGCCCTGATGGCATTATTCAACAAACCCGCTAAATCTCAACAAACCGATAGCAAGCTACCCAATCCATCTGCGCTCTATTATTGGCCAGTACAGCTTGCACTGGTGCCTCCATCTGCATCTTTCCTGCATAAAGCAGATGTATTACTGGTGGCTGACTGCGTACCGTTTGCTTATGCTAATTTCCACCGCGACCTGGTAATGGGAAGGCCTTTACTGGCCGCCTGCCCCAAGCTTGATAATTATGATGCGCATCGCAGCAAACTTGCTGAAATCTTCAACCAATCTGTACCGGCAAGTCTTTCCGTGATAAAAATGGAAGTGCCATGCTGCAACGCTTTAGTGCAAATGGCCAAGCAGGCAATGAAAGACGCAGGAAAGGAAATCCCAATTCAGGAAATTACTGTTGGCACAAATGGAAAGGTGTTATAGCAAACACTTAAATCCAGCTTTGCCTATAATATTGGCATGCTTTCTTAGTGCGCAAATCTGCTAAATCAGGCCTTTTTGATTAACCAGAGGAGTTCTTTAACCTTGGGGTTTCTCTTGCGCAGGTTTCTGGAGCCGCGATATGTATTGTATTCTTGCTCTACCAATCTCCATTCCCCATGACGTGCTATCAATGACGCAAACTCTTCGAGCGGAATTATCCCCTCATTGTTATATGAAATTGCTATATAACTCGCCCGCGTGGATTCCAACAAATCATCCAATTCCTGCCGAGCGGCTCGTTTGCTATTATAATTTGATCTTCTCCACTCGCGAGTTATTCCGCTTACCCCGGGTTGAATTTCCACCGGTACACCATCGTTAATTATATTCAGCATGAAATAATTTGAACCATAGGGATGTTGATTGTAAGGCGGATCGAAATAAGCCAGGTCAAACTTGGGTAGTTCTTTATCTTGCACAAGCTGATTAATATCTACGTTTGTTACATGAACCGGGCATTCAAACGCTGAGAATAACGGAACTTCAAGTATAATCTCCTTTTTGATCCTGGCAAGCGCATTTTCCCCTCGCCCTCCAAAGTGGCCATTACCGGATTTTTTATGAAAACCCTTAAACACTCCAGACGTGTTGGTATGCACGGAGGCTTTTACCAACAGCGCCGCCAGGCAACATGTTCTGTATGCTGGATCTACTTGCTCTATCAACCTCCTGACATTGTCAATAATTCGAGCATTAGCTCTGGTATAGAACACTCTCTCGCCTGGTTTGATATTGTTATCATCAAGCGGTGCATAGTTGGATTCGATAAAACCAGCACCGGTACCAACATCGTTGTAACGATTATCATTCAGCCATTTTATAGCAGCCTCAAGGCCTTTAATATCAATTGTTGATGTATTGGCAAGATAAGCCTCATTTATTGTACATGAATATTTCTCAAGATCATTGACATAGAGCTTACAGGCAAAGGCTTTCAGTAGCCTTGATACCGCCCCGCTCCCAGCAAACCCATCCAGCACCACTAATTTTTCTTTTCCGATTACTCGTTTAATATTGAGGAAATTTTCGTATAAAAAAGGAAGCAATTTGCGTTTATTGCCTAGATAAGTTATGAGGTGTGAAGTATAATATGGGCGCTCCAGGTCAAGACTTTGCCCTGTAGCCGCAAGCAATGATTCAGATTGCATTGATTTATTCATACCAGCCTGATAATCCTAGCTTAAAAGTCATGGTGCTAACAACCTTGAACTATAGCTAAAAAAGCGCCCTTTATAGAAGGGGTAAATAGCAATGTTATTTTGAGGTTAAAGCATTTGACAGAAGCTATAATCCAAAGTAGAATTGCCTGATCGCACTCAAAACCATTAGGAGTCTGTTGACATGATTGAAGTCACTATTGACAGTGTACGAATTGGATTAATGAACCAAAAGCCGGAATACCAGTATGTGGTATTGTTAAAAGAACAATCAAGTAAAAGGTATCTTCCAATATTCATCGGCCAAAACGAAGCTCGGGCAATACTTATGCGCCTTAAAAACGAGCCGGTACCAAGACCGATGACCCATGACTTGTTACAATCTATAATCGAAAACCTCGGTGGTAAAGTCGATTCAATCGCAATTACCTCTCTGGAAGGGGATGTGTTCTTTGCCAAAATAATGCTGACAATAAACGGGCAAAAGCATGAAGTGGACTCCCGCCCCAGTGATGCTCTGGCGCTTGCTCTCAGGGTAGATGCCCGCATATACGTCAATGAATCGGTTATGGACAAGACAGCAATCACAATGGAAAAAGATGCCGATAGTGACGAGTTTATCCTGGACCAGGCCGATCAAATCGAGCCTGAAGGCAAAGGCGGCACGATGACCGAGGAAGAAAAAAAACGTCTGGGAGTTTTCCGAGATTTTATCGATAATCTGGATATGGACGGTTTGGATTCAAAATAGCACGATTTTATCAGTTGCCCCAAAACTGAAATATCCAAAAACAAAAAACGCTAGTAATAATGAAAAAGCCCTTGAAGTCTTTGTTGCCTCAAGGGCTTTTTAGCTTTAAAAAGTGGTACCCCAGGTGAGAGTCGAACTCACGACACGCGGTTTAGGAAACCGCTGCTCTATCCACTGAGCTACTGGGGCTTGAACGCAAATTTTAGTTGTTAAGCCCTTTTATGTCAACCAATGGTGTTAATTTTTGAAAATTGGTGTCACCGGAAGGAATTACACCATTGAGTTTTACCATTGCCTCTTCTTGCATACCTGGTATTATATGGGAATATACGTCCATTGTAAACGCTACCGAGCTGTGACCCAGTGCTTCACTTATTACCTTAGGTTGGACGCCACTCAAAAGGGTGAGACTGGCAAAAGTATGCCTTAAATAAGGAAGTTTGAATTAGACTTCAGTCAAACAATTTGTTAGGTATTCACC
>JAQUNW010000031.1 GCA_028717385.1 Dehalococcoidales bacterium
ATCGGCCTGATGGAAGAACCGATAGCCAACATCATATGCGCCCAGTGTCATGT
The DNA here is from genome assembly GCA_028717385.1 of Dehalococcoidales bacterium. Classification (NCBI taxonomy): domain Bacteria; kingdom Bacillati; phylum Chloroflexota; class Dehalococcoidia; order Dehalococcoidales; species Dehalococcoidales bacterium. Next base: position 54 of record JAQUNW010000031.1, read on the forward strand.
TGAATATGTCTGCAACCCGGGTTATGACATGGCTACCGGTGAATATATAACCATGGAAGATTCACGAACAAATCACTTCCCCTGGGTCAATGTATTCGATGCCTATGAACACTACAACGAATTGGAATTTCGCGATTTCAAGCATGCCGTAACCGGCGCTACACTGGTCAAGCTGCAGCACCCGGATGCTGAAACTAACTACGGATCACTCCATCAACAAAACGGTGTTGAATGCAGCGATTGCCATATGCCCAAGCTTACAAATCAGGCAGGTGAAGTATACACTTCCCACTGGCAAACCAGCCCTCGCACTTATATCAACAACACCTGTTTAAGTTGTCATACCGAATGGACTGAAGAAGAGGCAGAATATCGTATTGATTCTATCCAGAACTACATAAAAGGCAAACTTTCCAAGGCAGAATACTGGCTGAGTGAACTTATCGATACCTTTGATCTAGCCATAAGATACGGCGTAGATGAAGCTACTTTAAATGAAGCCCGTGAATGCCATTCGCAGGCACATATTCTCTGGGAATGGTGGACTGCTGGGAATGGCGGAGGTTTCCATAATCCAGACCAGGCGCGGGAATCACTCACCCGTTCAGTTGAATTCTCCAAGATGGGAATCCAAATACTCGAAGAAGCCATGAAATAAGACAAACCAATCCTTGTACAACCTTTAGTGCGCCGGCTGATTGCCGGCGCACTTCTTTTTATTTAACAACGGATTTGCCCACCGTTAGTGTTTATGATAATCAAATGTTTTTAGCTGGTGGCAAAAGGTTTTATTGGTGCCACAACTGTTGCATTCCATTTGCAAAGTTATATGTTCGATACCCATATCCAGCAAGCGAACTTGAAGTTCGGAGAAGATCACCTCAGTATCTGATACTGATTGGTCTTCAACCATTATGTGTGCGGATAAAGCAACAAGCTGTGGAGTTATCATCCAGAGATGAAAGTCGTGCACGTCCAATACACCTGATACCTTTCTCATCTGGTGGATAATCTCTTCAGTATTCATATGTTTAGGTGCCAACTCAAGTAACACAGATCCAGCCTCGCGAATAACTCGGCAACCGCCAATACAAATCAAAATACCGATAAAGATACTCGCAATCGGATCTGCATATGCCCAACCGGTAAAATATATTACTAAACCCGATATTATGACCCCAAGGGACGCTAGCCCATCACCCATTACGTGTAGCCAGGCACTTTTTATACTCAGATTGTGATGATGGCCACGATGCAATAACCATACCATAACGAGATTCGCCGCAAGTCCTATAGCAGCAATTATAAGAAGCTCGGTAATTTTAATCTGGGGCGGAGCAAGAAATCGTTCGTAAGCCTCACGAAAGATAAGTGCAGCCATGACAACCAGCGTTGTTCCATTTATCAATGCGACCAGAATCCCAACACGATGGTATCCAAAAGTCGCTACACCGTTGCTGCTTCGGCGCGATAGTTTTAAAGCATAAAGACTCAAACCAAGAGCGACTGCATCAGCCAAAACATGACCTGCGTCTGATAGCAAGGCCAAACTTCCTGATACGAATCCACCAACAATCTCCATGATAAAAATCGTCAGCGAAATTCCCAGAGCTATAGCCACCCTAGTCTCCATCATATTCCTCCCGTTATCTATATGCTCATAGACGCTTACTAGCACAGAATATAACAGCAATAATCCCTGATCAATCTTCTAACCTTAAAGTAGCCAAAAACTGTAATCCGAACAGGCTGTATGTACCAGTTGATCTGGATTTTACACGAGTGACTTGTAGCTATTAAGTTTAAGATTAGGGATATTGCCACCTGAGGGCAGCCATCCACAGTAAACTTTTTAACACAGGAAATTAATGTGTTTACTACTCAGGTAAAAAGGGGCTATCGCATTATCCAAGATATCCTACACTATGGATCATCGGCTAACATCACACTACTGATCTTGAGGCTCTTCAGTTTTGCCCTGAGAGTCTTCGGCGGATTCCAGATGTTCTTCAGTTGCTCCCTGAGGATCTTCGTCTGGTTCGGGCAACAACTCATGGGCCACACCGGCAAATTGATCAAGGATTAAAGATAATACAACCCCTCGCCCTGGCTCAGTTAGTTTTACGGACTGAACAATCTCATCCAAAATAGCCTTGGCTTTTTCGGTTGGAACTACAGTAAAGACTATTTCCTTCTCCGGTTCAACAGGCACTCCCAATATTTTCTTTCTCTCTCGCACACCAATGCCCCGGCCAAACATAATAGTTCCGCCTGTTGCACCAGCATTCATAGATGCTTCAATTACTGTATCCCCATCTCCCTTTTTAACTATGGTCACTATCAACGATTTGCTTTCCTGGGTCATTCTCTTGACCTCCTTGGCTTGTTTTTATTGGGTATATCAAGCTTAGTAACTGAATCGATATTATTGGCGCTAGAGTAATTATCCCGATCAAACCAAATCCATCGCCCAGCGAACTCCGCCCGTCAAGGACCGTAGCTGCGCCGATAGTTAACGACATCATAAACGCGGTTGTCAATGGCCCCGTTGCAATACTACCAGAATCAAAAGCTATGGCAAGGAAATCTTTATCGGCAAAGAATAATAACACAATGGCGATAAGATATCCTGGAAAAATGATATAAGCTATCGGTATTCCAAAAACAGTCCTGGCCATTCCCAGCGCTGTAAAAGCAGCAACAGCAGTACAAAGTATTATCAGTATAGTTTTTGATCGTATATAGCCACTGGATGCTTCTTCTATCATCTGGCTGAGTATCCTGACCTGTGGCTCAGCCAAAGTAATTAAAAATCCAAGGGCAAAACCCAGCGGTACCAGCAACCAGGTCTGTTGAAAATTCCCGAATATTTCCCCAATGTATTCCCCCATAGGCATAAACGCAATATTAATTCCCTGAATAAAGAATATAAGCCCAATAAAAGCAAACAGAATACCCCTGAGTAAAGCGGTTACTTGCCTTAAGGGGCGCTTCAGGAAAAAAACCTGAAATACTAAAAAGAAGACAAGCAGCAAACATACAGGCAGCAATACATCACCTATTACGCTATATATGCCATCAAAAATAGCCAATTTCATCAAAAGACAATAATCCCCCACAATAAAAGGCCGATTATAGGTCCGGCGCAAGCGATCCCGATAAGCCCAAAACCATCAGAAAGATATGAGCGGCGAGCAAGAACCGAAGTAAAACCCATCCCTAATGCCAGCAGCATCGGTACAGTAAATGATCCAGCTGCAACTCCACCGCTATCAAAAGCAATGGGCAAAAACTCGGGCGGTGTAAAAAAAGCTAGAATTAAAGCAATACAATAAATAATAGCAAGTAAATATCTGATCGGAAATCCAAAAAGAATACGCACCAGCGCCACTGTAAACAGCAACGCCATTCCGGTAGAAATAACTATGACTAGAGCGCTACCATTATCCGCCCCAGCTTCAACAGCCATATTGTTAAGCACCATAACACCCGGTTCGGCAGTCGTTACTGCAAAACCAAAAATCAAACCCACGGCAATAATAAGCAGCAAGGAACCATGTTGCGGAATTTCAGCCCCAATGTCTCGGCCCATCGGCAAAATACCGGTCCTTACTCCCAGCAGAAAAAAGAATGCTCCAAAAATTGTCATTCCAGCTCCTGCCAAAAACCTGTAGAATACATCAGCAGGCGCATCGAGAACTACAAATTGCAAGACTACTATAACCAGAGTAATCGGCAACATTGCTTGAACAACTTCCAGGGCGGTTTTTTTCATTGTATGGTACATAAGTCTGTCCTTAAAATTTTACCAAACCCAGTATCTGAGCATGGTAACCCAATATACAGGATAAATAACTCATACTAAATGCAATGGGCTTTTGATGCGCATGCCAATTCAGCCGCATAAGGTAGAGCGACTTCGGCAGTTTCAGATCCATCAAAGGGTATCAGTATTTGGTTTAGCAAGTTTACTTGCCCCCAATCATCAACTGTATACTTGACTACTTTTTCATTATACCTTATTAATACTCGGCTTTGCATGTGTGGAAGGACAATACTAAAGAGCTTTTTCACATAAAACCGCGGTTTAAGTTGCCCAAACAAGGGGCATGTACAAAAACCAAAACAGTCCAGAATATTGGTCGATCGCCACAGTTAGGGTATAATCATGTCCGTAATTATAGGCCTGATGGACACCAGCCACCGACGCCAAAGACCGTTATGATAATGCCTTTGGGATTATTTATCATTATTTAGCCAGTAATAGAATATAGAGCAGGAAGAATATATGAACTACAACGTGGAAGTTAAACTTCTAGCAATTACCCCTGATAGTGAAAACCTTTTAGAGAAGGCAGGACGAATTTGCTATGCCAGCGAAGATAAGTTGGGCACTAACGAAAAATGGCTGCAAAGCAGAATTAAGCAAGGACACGAGAGTATCATTGAACATGCCTCGGCAACTTTTTTCATTAAAGCATCTCGCGCTCTCACCCATGAATTGGTGCGGCACAGAATTGCCAGCTATTCTCAGCGCAGCCAACGCTACGTGCCTGAAACACACGCGGAGTACATCTCTCCACCTGAACTCTCAGAGAAAATCGATTCTGAGAACGCAAAAATATTCCATAACGCCATGACTGCCAGCTGGAATGCGTATCACAAACTATTAGAAGCCGGCATAAAACCAGAGATAGCCCGCTACGTGCTACCGAATGCCTGCACAACCGAGATAATCTGCACCTGGAATTTCCGTGAAATCAGACATATATTAAAAACCCGAACCGATCAATCGGTATTGCCCGAGTTCCGAGAAGTATCTGAAAAGATCAAGGCAATAATGAAGGAGCAAGCACCCAAAGTTTTCAGCGATCTGTGAAATCAACAGTTGCAACCTATCCACCGCAATCTTAAAGCGTTTTAAAACCACAAGGTCGAACTGTTAACAGTTCGACCTTGTTATTGACCACTCCGGATTATTCTTTATTTGAGGACTTCACTCATTTTTATACCAATTGCCTTGGCTACACCTTCTCCATAGGCTTTATCAGCTTTAAGGCAGTTCGCGATATGTCTGATTTTAATTTCTCTGGGTGCACCGTTGATATCACGTGCAGTATTTTCGAACAGCACTTGCTGCTGCTCTGGTTTCATCAGACGAAAGAGTTTACCGGGTTGGGTATAGTAGTCATTATCGTCCGCGCGGAAATTCCAATGGTCAGCAGCTCCTTCCAGCCTGAGAGGCGGCTCAGCAAAATCAGGCTGTTCCTGCCAATGACCATAGCTGTTCGGCTCAATGCTTGGTATAGAGCCCTGGTTTCCGTCAACTCTCATGAGCCCATCCCGATGGAAGCTATTAACCGGGCAACGCGGAGCATTCACCGGAATAAGATGATGGTTCACCCCCAGGCGATAACGCTGGGCATCACCGTATGAGAAAAGCCTGCCTTGCAGCATCTTGTCTGGAGAAAAACCAATACCAGGTACGATGTTGGCAGGATTGAAGGCGGCTTGCTCTACATCGGCAAAATAGTTTTGCGGATTTTGGTTAAGCTCCATAATACCTACTTCGATTAGCGGATAGTCACCATGATACCAGACCTTGGTCAGATCAAAAGGATTATAAGGCATTTTAGCAGCGTCTTCTTCCGGCATAACTTGTACGTACATCGTCCACCGCGGATAGTCCTTGTTCTCAATGCTTTCGTAAAGGTCGCGCTGATGGCTTTCTCGATCTCCTGCTATGATAGCCTGTGCGTCTTCGTCGGAGAGATTTTTAATGCCCTGCTGTGTTTTAAGATGGAACTTAATCCAATAACGTTTGTTTTCAGCATTAATAAAGCTATACGTATGGCTGCCAAAACCATGCATATGCCGATATGAATAAGGAATACCCCTGTCACTCATAACGATGGTCACTTGATGCAGTGCTTCAGGCAGATTGGTAAAAAAGTCCCACTGGTTTTTGGCACTGCGCATGTTAGTACGCGGATCTCTCTTTACAGCATGATTGAGGTCTGGGAATTTAAGCGGGTCTCGCAGAAAGAATACCGGAGTGTTGTTACCAACCAAATCCCAGTTGCCCTGTTCTGTGTAGAACTTGATGGCAAAACCGCGAATATCACGCTCTGCATCAGCAGCACCACGTTCACCTGCCACCGTTGAGAAACGAGCAAATATATCAGTTTTTTTACCTAATGCAGAAAAAACTTTAGCTTTGGTGTATTTGGTGATATCTTGCGTCACTGTAAAACTACCAAATGCTCCCGATCCCTTGGCATGCATGCGCCGCTCGGGGATCACTTCTCGATCAAAATGTCCTAATTTTTCCAGGTACCACACGTCCTGCAATAATACAGGGCCGCGGGGACCAGCGGTCATAGTGTTCTGGTTGTCAGGTACAGGCGCACCGGCAACGGTGGTCAGCTTTTTATTTTGTTCTTCCTTTTTTTGCATATCCTCCCCCTTTTTTTACTTGAACATCATCCTCGGAGATTGTATAAATCATTATCAGGTTACTTTATATCCATCATCTGCGGGATTCATTCAGTAATAATTAAATACATTTTGATTATTTTATAATAATCATTACTAATATCGCACATAATATTCCTTCCAGGCAATAAAGTCAATACCTCGTATTCACTCACCTAAAATGTTACCGAAGGGGGTATGATTCACTCAAGTAAGAATGTTACCGAGGTGAAGAAACGGAAAACTGGGAAAAAATCAAAGCTGTTCAGAGTATGCAGAATTACATCGAACAGCATATTCAAGAACCAATCTACCTGTACCAACTAGCTCAGGCTCCAGGATATTCCCCCTGGCATGCGGCCAGAGTGTTCAAAGATTTGACTGGCAAGGCGCCCTTCGATTATATACGGAGCTTACGGCTGTAACCAGGAGTCTGCAGTATAACAGCAAGGTTAAAATCGAAGACCGCATCACTTTTAAAGAACCCAAGACCAGGAAGGGGAAGAGGCTTATTGCATTAACACCCAGCAATGCTATTGTTTTAAGGGAACATTACGAAAAAGAGAACGCTCAGAGGCTTGCTTTAGGGTATCCTGGACTTAACAACAATGATCTGGTATTCAGCCATTACGACGGTTCACCGTTTTTGCCTAATACAATTACCCATGCCTGGATTAAGATAACCAGGAGATGCGGGCTTGATGGAATAAGGCTGCATGATGCCAGGCATACCCATGCATCACTACTGTTAAAACAGGGAGTACATCCAAAGGTTGTTCAAGAGAGGCCAGGACATGGTTCTATCCAGGTCACCCTGGACACTTACAGCCATGTAGCACCTGGATTACAGCAGGCAGCTGCCGAGAAGTTTGATAGCATAGCACTGCCAAACAAAGAGGCTTCAATTAAAATCAATTAGTGCCAAATTAGTGCCATTTATAAAAACAGCCCTTGTGAAATAACAATCACAAGGGCTGTTTTAGCTTTGGAAAGTGGTGGGCGGTATAGGACTCGAACCTATGACCCCCTGCGTGTAAAGCAGGTGCTCTAACCAACTGAGCTAACCGCCCTCAAATAAGTGGCACGCTTGGTGGGGCTCGAACCCACGGCCTCAGCCTCCGCAGGGCTGCGCTCTATCCAACTGAGCTACAAGCGCTTGAATTGGTGCCGAAGGTGAGATTTGAACTCACACGCCCGTACGGACACTACGCCCTGAACGTAGCGCGTCTGCCATTCCGCCACTTCGGCACACCAAGCTAAATTATAGACGGGGGTTGTGGAAAGTGTCAACGTAAACAGCTAAGAGCTACGCCAAAATTCCATAGCGCGCCTAAACGCTCGATGCTAATATGAAATCATATGGAGGCGCAGCCAAAACAACGTGGTGCACAACCTGGCAATCAAAATGCCCGCAAGCACGGGTTTTATGCTCGTTATCTTACGCTGGAAGAACAATCCGAAATGGAGCAAGCTATCCTGGTAGAAGGGCTGGATGAAGAAATTGCTCTCATGCGGGTAAAAATACAGGGGATATTAAAACATGATCCCCAAAATATCGAGTTGCTCGGAAAAGGCATGTCGACATTAGCCAACTTGGTGCGCATACGATACAACTTGCATAAAAACGACAAGCAGGGCTTGAAGGAAGCTATTGGTAACGTCCTGCGTGATGTAGCTCTGCCTCTTGGTTTAAGCCTGGGTAATTTTATTGGTAAATAAACTCCACCCTTACCAACAGGAAATAGCCCGGGCAGTGCTCTCGAGCATATTTGAAAAAAAGGGGCTTACTTTTACAGTGGAAATCTCACGCCAGGGTGGCAAAAATGAACTCTCTGCCCAAATAGAACTCCTCCTGCTTACCCTACATATCGATTCGCCGCCTCAAAACCTGATAAAGTGTGCGCCCACTTTTAAGCCTCAAACTATAATCTCCATACAAAGACTAAAGGACAGACTTAATGACGCCGGGTTTTCGAATATGTGGCGCTCCAGCATGGGCTACATCATAAGCCTCGGTAATTGCAGGGCGATTTTCCTTTCGGCAGACAAATCAGCTAATACTGTTGGTAATACTGCTCATCTGCTTTTAGAAATAGATGAAGCCCAGGATATAGACAAGGTCAAGTTCAGCCGGGATTTCAAGCCCATGGGAGCCTCTACTAATGTCACTACCGTACTATACGGAACTGCCTGGGATTCTTCCACCCTGCTGGAAGAGGTTAAACAAAACAACCTGGAGCTTGAAACCAGAGATGGTATTCGCAGGCATTTTGAATACAACTGGGAAGTTGTAGCAAAATTTAATCCGGATTATGCCAATTATGTGGAGAACGAACGCACTCGGCTGGGCGAAAATCATCCTCTCTTTCAAACCCAATATTTACTTAAGCCGATTTCTTCCGGTGGGGGATTTTTAAGCCGAGAAATGCTCGCACTTCTCCAGGGGACTCACAACCGTTTATCAACACCCGAAACCGGCAGAAACTATATCGCAGGTATTGACATCGCCGGTGAAGCCGAAGAATCTTATAATAACCTCTCCAATGACAAACCCAGGCGGGACGCAACAGTTGTAACAATCGCAGAAGTAAACGTACCGCCAAACCACGGTGAACCTTTGATTAAAATAGTCGAACACTACTCGTGGACCGGGGAGAAGCACTCTGCCCAGTATAATAAACTCATAGATTTGCTCGGAAAGTACTGGAAGTGCCGCAAGATTACTATCGATGCTACTGGTATTGGCCAGCCAGTAGCATCTTTCCTTAAATCCGCTCTCGGTGCACGGGTAGAACCGTTCACTTTTACCACCAAATCCAAGTCGGAACTGGCATTCGAACTGATTGCGGCCGTCAACGCTGGTAGAGTTAAAATGTACCGTTCAGATGATTCCCGGGAATACATGCGCTTCTGGAGAGAAGCCGAAAAAGCTAAGGCTTGCTATCAAGCGGGGCATAACCTGAACTTCTATGTGGATAGAAGCGACGGCCACGATGATTTCCTGATGAGCCTGGCTTTAACAGTTAAAGCTTCCCTTGGCTACCACCCTCGTCTGGCAAGAGGAAATTGATAGACTTAAAACTATCAAAACAGGTCCACTATCCGCCAGCGGAAGATGTAAATCACCACGATGACTATAACAATCCCCACACCAACCAGTACCCAGGTCAGCCAGTAAGGCCAGATAAAACCATAGTAAAACTCCCTTGCCTCAGACCACGGGCTTGCATTGCCGGCTTCATCGATTGCTCGAATCCGCCAGTAATAAGGATTGTCCAGGCCGGCTTTATCGAGTTTTTCGTCTTTATCCAGCGTATAACTGGTTCCATCAAGAGCCGTTTTTCCAATTACCAGTTCTGGTTCAGTCAGGTTTCTGATTATCTGAAACTCATAAGTTACATCCATATATGGGTAAATAACCGCACCCCATTCAAAATATGGATGCCCGCTTATTTTGATTCCTCCAGGTGGCGTTACCGGAACCGGTGAAGAAGGAACCGTCTGCTCAACGCTGAAAGTGTTTTCCTTGGTTATAACACCATCGCTCACAGAAATAATATATTCCCCCGGGGCAGCAACCGGCACAACAAATTCCGCACTGAAAGAGCCATCCCCATCTACAACCGGGGCAGAAAGCTCGGTCACAGCCTTTCCTCCCCATGTTACCACCAGAGTTTTTCCCGGCCAAAAACCAGATCCGCTCAGTTCGACTGATTCCCCAACCGGTCCTTCCAGCGGTGAAATATCTATCCCGGCAACTATGGTAATGCTCTTGGAGATTACAACTCCTCCTGCTTCTATGGCAAGAGCATACGTGCCATCAGGTACATGAGGCACCACGTAAGCAATATCCAGAAGCCCGTTTGCATCAGGTGTAACAGCTGGCGCCTGTATGCCATTCAAGCTTAAAATCATCGGAGTATTAGGGGCAAATCCCCTTGCATTAATCATCACTTGCCTGCTGACCGCAGTAACATCTTCCCCAAGGCTGACTTCAGCTGCAGTGGTAAAGGTTTCAACCAGCGTGAGCATGCCCATCCTTATTTCAAGATTATGGTTTCCGGGAGGGCAGGCAGGAACCGTAAATGTAAAGTCAATAGTGCCGTCTTCACCTGTTCTTGCCCCTACCGGCGTGGTTGCTCTTGGTATCCCGTCAAAATAAACAGCAACCGGAGTTTCGGCTTCAAGCCCGTTCCCGGTTACGCTGATTTCATCACCTGCTCTGCCGCTTAGTGGCGTTACCTCCATCACCCGCACGATACTAAACCCTGCCCCAGCTTCCTCTATTCCATCGCTGGCCATAACCATATGCAAGCCCGCCGGCAGAACCGGTATTTTAAAGCTTGCGCTAAAAGTGCCGTTTTCACTGGTGGTTATAGCGTTTTCCGGCTCCACTACTTCACCACCGATGGAAAGTGTTATCGGGCTCGTCGGGTTAAATTCGACACCGCTGATGCTCATAACATCGCCTACTTTACCGTTGACCTGCCCCAATTCAACCTTTGGGTTCAGCGGAGGAGGCAAAACAGTAAAGGTTTTTTCTGCCGTTATTTGTGCCGAAGTTGTATCAACTGCTACCACCTCATACTCTCCTGCCGGCAGGCTGGGTATTACCATGTTCACCACAAATCGCCCGTCTTCATCAGTACGGCGACTCTCCTGTATAATCCACTCTACCGAAACCGGTTCTCCCCCTATAAAGAAATTCACGCCTCGTGCCCCGGCAAAACCTGAGCCGGTTACAGAGATCTGATCTCCGGCAAGAGCAAATGGTTTATTAAGCTTGATTTCCGGAATAACAGAGTATTGTTTAACAACGCTTTCTGTGCGAGACCCGGTTATACGTATTTGGTGCGCCCCAAAGAATGAGGCTGGAACCGTCAACGTTAACGTAAAAGCGCCAGAATCGTTGACAATATTATTTCCACCAATATGGCTGGAGGTAACATCTTTATTGTCGTAAGCAATGCTGATAGTTTCGCCCGGCACATAACCTGTACCGGTGATTATCACCCCATCCCCCACATTTCCGCTTGCCGGGTCTATCTCCACACTGGCAAAACCTGTCATCTTATAAACCGCTTTAGCAAGTATCAGTGTATCTTCCTGCTCTGTAACGTAGATGTAATAATCCCCATCGTGGGATATTTCATACTCGCCGCCAGCCGCGGTATCCAGAGTCAGCGGAACGTTAAAGGCTGCGTTAAACACGGGGAAGCTGGTTGTACTGGCAGTGAGCACTTTCTTGTAACGGGTGATATCTATACCGATATGTCTTGCAGTGGCAACAGCGGCGTCCTGGCTGGAGAAGTATATGTCATAGGTCGTGTTTTTCTCAAAACCGTCCCCATACACCGATACCTGGGTGCCGATTCCGCCGTTTTGCGGTTCTATGGCAAGTGAAACCTGAGCTAAAGCGTCTGCAAAAGGAGCGCCAAGGAATAAAAGAGCCGCAGCAAGCATCACCGCCATCAACCTGCCAGCTGTTACGTTTTTCATAGTTCTCCCCTTAAAAACCACGATTAAGTAAGTTTCAAATATAAGATTAAAGGGATATCAGGAACGTGTCAATAGGCGGGAAGCACACCATGTTACAACGGGCACTATTACGGGGAAGATCCTTCGTCGGGCATACGCCCTCCTCGAGGATGACACAAATAATGAGGAGCACACATAAATATGTGTCATTCTAGAGCGTAAGCGAAGAATCTCAAACGAAAACTGTGTCATTCTAGAGGGGCTTTAGCCCCGAAGAATCTCACACGGATTGT
>JAQUNW010000032.1 GCA_028717385.1 Dehalococcoidales bacterium
CCATACCCCAGTGGTAACCTCTTCCGGGGGCTCCTTGTGCCTGGGCGAAGATAGAACCTAACATAACGCCATCAGCTCCAGCGGCAATCGCCTTGCTGATTTCCCCTCCGCGATGGAAGCCGCCATCGGTAATAATCGGTACATAACGACCGGTTTCTTCATAATAAGTATCCCTTGCAGCAGCGCAATCAATAGTAGCGGTTATCTGTGGTACTCCGATGCCAAGAACGCTTCTGGAAGTGCAAGCAGCACCCGGGCCAACTCCTATCAGAACAGCTGAAACGCCTGTTCTGATGAGTGAAAGACAAGCGCTATAGCTAACGCAGTTGCCTACCACCACAGGGATGCTCATTGATTCGCACAATTCTTCAAAGATCAGCCCGCGTGTACTCTTGGATATATGCCTGGCGCTGGTAACCGTGGAAGCTACCACAAGAATATCAGCACCGGCTTCTTCTACAATTGGAGCAAGGCGTTTAGTGTTGGCTGGGGCTACGGAAACAGCGCAAACTGCTCCGGTGGATTTTATCTGGCAGACTCTCTCTTTTACCAGGTCTTCTTTAATAGGTTCCTGGTACAGTTTTTGGAGAAGAGCAGTGACTTCAGCCTGTGGGCAGGATGCAATTTGATCCAAGACCTTATCTGGATCCTCGTACCGGGTTTGAACGCCTTCAAGGTTAAGCACGGCAAGACCGCCATTTTTACTCATGGCAATCGCCATATTAACATCAGTCACTCCATCCATGGCAGAAGCAAGAATCGGGATATCTAATTTAATGTTGCCAATTGTCAGGCTTACATCAGTTTGATCCGGGTTGATGGTAACATCACCCGGGACAATTGCAACGTCATCAAAACCATACGCTCGGCGAAGTTGTTTAAAGTGGGGACCAGTCATTAAAGTATTCCTCCTTATTAACCTAAAAATATAACAGAGCCGGCGATGATCAGTCAAGCATAGTGACACGCGTCGACATTACATAAAGATATATTAGAAATTAAATTAAATTAATTGTAGCTTTATGGCAAAATAACACGATACTTTTTCATTGTATATGCTACTCCCTCCAGCGCATAAAAGTTAGACGCTACCAGGTATATAAGCTATAATTACAGCTTTGGAGCTAAGCGTTATGTATTGCCTTTACCTGGTAGCAACACCAATTGGTAATTTGGAAGATATTACCCAGAGAGCTATTCGGGTATTAACAGAAGTAGCACTTATTGCTGCTGAAGATACCCGCAAAACCAGGATACTGTTAAAAAAGTACGCTATCGAAACACCATTATGTAGCTTTTACGAACATAGCGGTACCGGTAAAATAGCCTTTATTTTACAGCAGTTGGAACAAGGGGATGTTGCCGTAGTTTCAGAAGCTGGCATGCCCGGTATTTCAGACCCGGGGTACGAATTGGTTGTCGCTGCTGCAGAAAAAGGTATCCGCGTGGTTCCAGTGCCGGGACCATCTGCGGTCATAAGTGCTGTTGCGGCAAGCGCTTTGCCTACGGATAGTTTCCTGTTCTTGGGATTCTTACCGCGCAAACAGGCAGAAAGATGCCGGTTTTTAGCAGTTCATTCAAAGCAAACAGCTACTTTGGTATTGTATGAGGCTCCCCATAGGCTAATTAGTACTCTTAGTGATATAATGCAGGTACTTGGTGATCGGCGGATAGCTGTTTGTCGTGAAATGACGAAAATATACGAAGAAATATTTCGCGGAAACGTAAGCCAGGCAGTAAAGTATTTCGAACAACCAAAGGGTGAATTTACATTAGTCATAGAAGGCTGGAAGAGAACAGCAAATAGTGATGGGGATGAGCTTTGCTGCCGCATTAAAGAAATGAAAAGCTCAGGCATAAAAGTCAAAGATGCCGTCAGTATTATCGCCGGAGAAACCGGTTTGAAGCGCCGGGAAATATACCGTGCGTGGCTTGAAGATTAACAACAGCTAAATCAAAAATAGGAGTAGAAAAATAGATGCGAAGAGGTTGCATATCACTGGGTAATGTCAGGTGCGATGTTTGTTCTAATGCGATACCGTACCCCGAGCGCTATCTGGTAATCGATGAAGAAAACGGGGTAGAAGTTGAAAACGGCACCTCGGTGCGTTACTGCGTTAAATGTGCCCTGGAGAAAGGCTATGCTCATTATAAGAAAGAAAAGGGAGAGCAGATTCTTACTTTCCTGCCGGAACCGGAGGTTGGCCAGGGATAGGGCGCTACCGCGTTATTAACTGGTAATTTTAATCTTATGAATAAACGCATCTATATTGGTGTTGCTTGGCCTTACGCCAATAGCCCCCTTCATCTTGGGCACATTGCAGGTGCCTATCTGCCCCCCGATATTTTTGCCAGGTATAACCGTGCTAAGGGGAACCAGGTGCTTATGGTTACCGGTTCAGATATGCATGGCACTCCGATTACCATCTCGGCTGAAAAAGAAGGTATTTCCCCTTCTGAAGTTGCGCAAAAATACCACCATTCTTTTTTAGAATCATGGGATAAACTTGGAATTTCTTTTGACCTTTTCACTCATACAGATACACCGAATCATGCGAAGGTTGCCCAAGATATATTTCTCAAGCTTTATAATCAGGGGGATATCTACAAAGACACCGTACTTCAACCCTGGTGTTCCAAGTGCCAACGTTATTTACCTGATCGCTATGTTGAAGGAGATTGCCCCTTATGTGGGTATGATGGTGCTCGGGGGGACCAGTGTGATAAATGCGGGCAGCCACTAAATCCGGTGGATTTAACAAACCCCCGGTGTGGTTTGTGTTCCACTACTCCGGAATTCAAAGAATCGGAGCATTTTTTTCTGAGACTTTCGGCTTTTCAGAACCAGCTGATCGAGTGGGTGAAAACTAAAGAGGATCTCTGGCGTCCCAATGTATATCGTTTTACTTTAAGTTATCTTGAAAATGGGCTTAAAGACCGGGCAATTACCCGGGATATCGATTGGGGGATTGAACTTCCCATTGAAGGTTATCCGGGAAAACGGATATACGTCTGGTTTGAGGCTGTTATTGGCTACGTTTCTGCATCCAAAGAATGGTCTCAAAATATCGGTGAACCGGAAAAATGGCGTGATTTTTGGCAGGATGAAAACGTAAAAAGTTATTATTTTATTGGCAAGGACAACATCCCGTTTCATACTATCATATGGCCAGCAATGTTAATGGGTTACGGGGGTTTAAACCTTCCCTATGACGTACCATCTAACGAATACCTTACAATAGAAGGGCGAAAGCTCTCTTCAAGCCGTAACTGGGCGGTTTGGTTGCCGGATTATCTTTCCCGCTACGATCCGGATCCACTTCGCTATTTCCTTTCAGTGAATATGCCAGAAACATCCGATACAGATTTTTCCTGGCGGGAATACGTGCGCCGTAATAATGATGAACTGGTGGCTACTTACGGAAATCTCGTACAGCGAGTGCTTACCATGACCTACCGAAATTTCGAATGCGCTGTTCCTGAACCTGGTGATTTTGATTCCGTGGATATAGCACTGCTTGATAAAATCGAAGAAGCCTTCAGGCATGTTGATAATATGCTTGCTGCTTGCCGTTTTCGTGAGGCAATACGCACAGCTATGACTTTAGCAGGTGATGCCAATCGGTATCTTGAAGAAAAAGCTCCCTGGAGAATTATTAAGCAAGATCGGCAAAAAGCAGCTACTTCGCTTTATGTTGCGCTTTCGGTTATTGATACACTTAAAATGATGATGTATCCATTCCTCCCGTTTTCTTCCCAAAAATTGCATGAATATCTGGGTTATTCCGGGAAGGTTGAAGACCAGGGGTGGAAAATGACGAATTTAGAACCCGGCCAGATACTAAAGGCACCGGCACCTCTGTTCACCAAGCTGGATGATTCAGTGGTAGAAGAGGAAACCAGCCGGCTGGGCAAGTAATGTGGAGGTAAGTTGAAAGATATTATTTATGGTCCGGTTAGCCAGGACCTGGAACGGGTAAAGAGCAAGCTGTGTAGTTTTTCTCCGGTCGGGATAACCGATTTTCCTGATTCGACCAAGATGCTTGGCCAGATACTTGGCGGAGGTAAACTATTAAGACCCCTGCTGGTACTGCATTCTGGTAATTTTTATAACTATCGCCCCGAAAAGTTGCTCTTTATGGCCACCTCCGCCGAAATGCTGCATGTAGCGACTCTTGTCCATGATGATGCTATCGATAAAGCAGATACGCGTCGTGGCAAACCCACCATTAATTCTATTTGGGGAGCCAATAAAGCTATAGTACTAGGGGATTATTTATTTGCATGCGCGGCAGAATTTGCGGCAGAAACAGAAAGTATCCGCGCTGTTAAACTATTTGCGGGAGCATTAGCCAGCATCTCAACCGGAGAGCTACGCCAGAGCTTCAGTGCTTTTAATATGAATCAACGGTTCGATCAGTATATTAAAAGGATTATTGGCAAAACAGCATCTCTGTTTGCAATGGCAACCGAAACTGGTGCTGTACTCAGTGACGCCCCGGAAGAATCTGTTCACATACTTAAAGAATATGGAATGAACCTGGGCATTGCTTTCCAGATTATGGATGATGTATTGGACTTTATTGGAACCGAACAGGAACTGGGTAAACCGGTAGCTTCTGATCTTTTGCAAGGTACTATTACTCTCCCATCTCTCAAGATCATCCAGCAAAATCCTAATGATAATCCCGTTAGTCGGTTGTTTGAGGGAGTGGGAAATGCGGCTGATAATATCACCGAAGCGATTGCCTTGGTGAAAAATACTTCAATTCTGGATGAGTGTATTCAGACTGCGCTTGAATATAGCTGGACAGCCTGCAAAAACCTGGATTCCCTGCCGGAAAGTCCTAGCAAGGAATCATTATTTGCTTTAGCTGATTCAATGGTTAAAAGGCGTAATTAGTAGTACCATCAAGGTATTTTTCCTGTTTATCGGTGGGGAGCCTGGCCTTAAACTCATCCACTGCAAATGAGCATGCTGCCAAGGCTTCCTGACGGTGACCGGCGGCTACTGCAATAACCAGGTTGATATCACCCACATTGAGCTTGCCAGTTCGGTGTACCAGTGACATATCGTTGATGGGGAACTTCTTTTTTGCTTCTTCAACAATGGACCGGAGTATTTTCACAGAGTCTTGGCCGCGATCAATATATTCTACATATTCAACCATTTTATCCCGGTTATTGTCTCGTATCAGACCGACATAGGTGGCGACACAGCCGGAATCTGAAGTCTTGGTGGCGGTTATTATTTCTTCAGGCGATAAGGCTTTACCAGTCACAGCTATCATTAATTATTTAAACCTCTCTTAATAAAATAGCACTGTTATTATCTTGTATCAGGATTAGCTTTTTTTACCGGACGCGCAGTTGGCTTATTGGAAGAAATATTGTTATTGATGGCTTCTGCAGTTATTGTGACGTCATCATCAACGGAGGGCTCGGCTGCACTGGCAGCAATTTCTGCTGACTCTCCTTTTCCGTTCATGGGGCCGGTGAAAGCCTCTTCCATTTCCTTACCTTCCAGGCCTTCCTTGGCAATTAGAAGATTAGAAATATGGTCCAGCCTTTCACGGTTTTCTGTCAGAATACGTTTGGCGGTATCGTATGCTTCGTTAATTATATCGTTGACTTCCTGATCGATCACATCGGCAATGGTATCGCCATAGTTGCGTTGTTCTGTAATTTCTCTGCCCAGGAAAATCATATCCTGGCGCTCTCCGTATGTACGAGGTCCCAGCTTCGAACTCATGCCGTACTGGGTTACCATTTTAACTGCCAGATCGGTAGCAACCTTGATATCATTAGAAGCACCGGTAGAAAGTTCACCAAATGCAATTTCTTCCGCAACCCTTCCTCCGAATAATGTAGCCAGGCGATCTTTGTACTGGGAAAAGGTTTCTATATAGCGGTCTTCTGCTGGAAGTTGACGTGTATGGCCAAGACTCATTCCGCGGGCAACAATACTTATCTTGTGAACCGGATCAGCGTTGGGTAATAGTCTGGCAACCAGGGCATGGCCCGCCTCATGATAAGCGATGACTTCTTTTTCCCTGGCGCTAATGCGGCGGCTTTTTCGTTCCGGACCGGCAATTACACGATCGATTGATTCTTCAAACTCTTTCTGGCCAATGGTTTTCTTATCTCTTCGGGCAGCCAGAATTGCAGCTTCGTTTACCAGATTGGCGAGGTCAGCCCCGGAAAAACCAACTGTCTGTTTAGCCATGGATTCCAGGCTGATATCTTTGTCGAGTGGTTTTCCCGTAGAATGGATTTTGAGTATGGCTTCACGGCCATGGATATCTGGCATATCAAGTACGATACGGCGGTCAAAACGACCTGGCCTGAGTAAAGCAGTGTCCAGAATATCCGGTCGGTTGGTTGCTGCAATGACAATTACGCTGGTATTGGTATCGAATCCATCCATTTCTACCAGTATCTGGTTTAAGGTTTGTTCCCGCTCATCATGGCCGCCACCAACACCGGCTCCGCGTTGGCGACCGACGGCATCTATCTCATCAATGAATATTAAAGAAGGCGTATTACGTTTAGCTTGCTCGAATAAATCTCTTACACGGGAAGCCCCGACGCCAACAAACATTTCCACAAATTCGCTACCACTGATAGAAAAGAAAGGTACTCCAGCTTCACCGGCAATTGCTTTAGCCAGCAGGGTTTTACCGGTACCTGGCGCTCCTACCAACAAGGCACCTTTGGGAACTCTTGCCCCAAGTGTTTGAAACTTCTCCCGATTTTTCAAAAACTCTACAATTTCGTACATTTCCTGTTTTGCTTCATCTGCCCCAGCAACATCTGCAAATGTTACCGAAGGTTTGGAAGCAGAAAACAACCTGGCTTTTGAACGGCCGAAGCTCATGGCTTGACTGTTGGCGCCTCGTGCCTGTGAGAACATGAAGAAGATGAGGCCGCCAAATAATAACAGCGGCAGGAAGTTGATAAAAAGTGATCCCCAGTTAATGCCACCTTCAACTATATCAACTGTTACGCCGGCTAAGTTAAGCTCGGGTATTTCGTAAATACTAACCCCTGACTCTTTAATAGCGCGGTATTTGGAACCGTTCATATCTGTAATATTCAGGATGTTTCCATCAACAGCGATATCTTTGATAGTGCCTTCCTGGGACATGTCAATTACCTGGCTGAATGGAATATCAGAAGGTTTTTCGTTACCCAGAGATGAAAAGGTAAAAAAGGCGATCACTGCCATTACGATGAGAACATAAATAAAAATACTTCGTTTAATATTAATTTTCAAACCTACAAACCTCTATCATGAATAACTAATTATATCAGAAAAGAAGCATGTAACAAAGATTATGAATAAATTGGAATCTCTGAGGGGGTATATGCAACCAGAATGTATTGATTATAATGGTCCTTGTGATTCCGCTTTTTTACTAAGAACTACCTGTTTAATAATATAGGCTAGCTCAGAAAAGTGATATAAAAGGCTTTCAGTGCATCAATTACATTATCGTTTGGCTTTTAACTGGTGATATTTAGTCTTCAATACCAGCGCATCAGCTTCCATAGCCGGGCTTTCGCAAATAATCACCCCGCCCGCATTAGCATCAATAAGCGCCTGCAAGAGTTGGGGGTAGTTGAAATCTGATTCATCCAATGGCAGATGCTTGAGTTCTCCTTTGAGTCCATAATGAATGCCAGATACGTGCAGGTGTAGCTTGCCCAACGCTTCTTTGCCAAGGATAGCGCTAACTCGGTCAAGAATACCGGCAAATTCTTCGTATGTATTAACAACGCCAGAATAAGCATGCAGGTGAGCAAAATCTATACAAGGGGTAACACCACCAAGGGAAGTACACAGTTGGAGAATTTCTTCGAGAGTACCGAATTGGCTTGGTTTACCTGATGTTTCCGGGGCTAAGTTTATGATTGAGCCTGCTTCTTCCAGTTGTGATGTTACTTTCGTCAGGTTGGTCAATATTTCCTTAAAAGTATCTTCGCTGGTGTTTTTCAGGTAATAACCAGGGTGGAAGACGAGGCAGTATGCTCCGGCTAATGATGCAATGCTGGCAGCCTTAAAAAGAAGCGCTCTGCTTTTGGCAGTTTTCTCTGGCTCCGCGGCATTCAGATTAAGATAATAGGGGGCATGCGCTGACAGTTTAACAACAGAATCGCGTGCGGCTTCTGCGGTCTCTAAAGCTGTTTTTTCAGTTAAATATACCTGCCTTACAAATTCGATTTCAAGTGCGTCCAAGCCAAGGGCTTTGAGATGATAAATTCCATCGATGGTGCTTGAACCAGGGGTGCTTAAGGGAATGCCGGCTGTGCCGAATAGAAATGTATTCATTGGGCGAGAGTATATCACAAAGCCGCAAATTGTGGCTCAATAATTATGTTATAATAGAAGATTGAAACTAGAAATTTGAATGGAGGTTTTCTTCTGGAAGCGATAGATTTAGCCCAGCGGGCAGTAGAAATAGGTAGTGACAAACAGGCAGAAGATATTGTTCTCCTGGATGCCCGCCAGGCATGTAACTTTACCGATTATATGGTTATACTTACTGCCGAATCAGATCGGCAGATTAACGCCATCCGAGATGAAATTATTCATTCTTTAAAACAGTCTGACGTATATCCTCGCCATGTAGAAGGTGATGCATCTTCAGGATGGATTCTGATAGATTATATCGATGTAGTGGTTCACATTTTTGCTCCAGCTGAGCGTGAATATTACCACCTGGACAGCGTCTGGCCTGCTGCAAATCCAGTTGTACAAATTCCCTAGCAGTTTACTAGATCATACGAGTATATTCGCAAAGTCCATAGTTACCGAAGAAAGTCTCAACCTCTTCTGCAGCGGTTTCCGGAGAATCGGAAGCATGTATTGTGTTGCGGCCGATATCTAAACCAAAATCCCCTCTGATTGTACCTTTTTCAGATGTGGTCGGATCAGTTGCACCGCAAGCCTTACGTATGCGGCTGACAGCGTCGTCACCTTCGAATACAGCAGCTACTATGGGTGAAGATGTAATGTAATTGACCAAGTCGTGAAAAAAGGGTTTATCCCGATGAATAGCGTAATGGCGCTCTGCCAGCTCTTTATCTGCGTGTAGCATTCTCACTGCAACCAGTTTTAATCCTAGCTCCTCCAAGCGGCCAAGTATGGTGCCGGTAAGTCCGCGTTCAACGCCATCCGGCTTGACCAGAATAAGTGATTTTTCCATTGAATCTCCTCTCAATCAGGTGTTATTTTATCAAGCCGAGCAGTTCATCCGTATTGATACATGCCAGGCTCATAACCACTAAGTCAGCTTCTTTTAAACTATCTGCCGAATCTGTGCCAGCAACAGCCAAGCAGGCCATACGAGCCTTTTTGGCGGCTTTTACTCCCTGTATGGCATCCTCTACTACAACGCATTTATCTGGTGAAACACCAAGTTTTTCGGCGGCTTTAAGAAAAACCTCGGGGTCCGGCTTGCCTTGGCTTACATCGTCTTCTCCAACCAATGCCCTGAAATACTGCCGAATACCGAGTGTGTTAAGTATGCATCTGATATTGTCTAATGGTGCAGATGAGGCTATCGCCATTGATATTTTGCGCTTTTTAAGCCCTATAATCAAATCAATAGCTCCGGGAAGAGGTTTTATGCCTTCTGTAATCATTTGCCGGAAAAGCGATTCCTTGGTGGAAATCATTGTTTTTATTTCATCAGGTGCAAGTTTTAAATTTAATCCCGCCACAATAGAATTATTGCTCGTTCCGAACGTTTTCCAGAAATAATCTGCGGGAAAAACAATTCCCAATGGTTTGGCTGCTTCTTGCCATGCGTGAAGGTGGTAATCGGCGCTATCTACAATGACCCCATCTAAATCCCATATCACAGCTTTTGAAGAGATATGGGTAGATGCCGAACCTCGCGATTTGTTTTTTGGATCGGTGATATGCGGTTTTTTTAGGTAAAAAGGTTCAAGAGTATGTACGTTATCAGGTTGAGATGCTTTTAGCCTTGCATTTGCCAGTATGGCAATATTAGTGCCATATGCCTGCGTGCTACGTTCAATAGGAAAAACTATCCTACTGCCGACTCGCCCCTCGAGGATTTGCCGGGTATTGTCGTCGATATCGCCGCATAATATGGTCTTATGTTCTAGTAATTCTGGCACATCTTCTATTTTGGCAAGGAAAGGTTCTTTAACACAAGACAATTCGTTATCTTCTAACATGAAAAAGGCGGTTGAAAGAATACCCTGCCCGGCTTTGATAATAGGTGCAATAAGCATGCCTGGCTGCGCTTGGGAAAATGCAATAGCTTCAAGGCTGGAGATTCCGACTATTGGGATATTCAAGCTGAAAGCTATACCTTTAGCAACACTTAATCCCACTCTCAAGCCGTTAAAGCTTCCGGGGCCAATAGCTACACCTATAGCGCCAATATCTTTGATCTGTAAACCGGTTTTTACAAGCAGGTTTTCCAGCGCCGGGATTAATTCTACCGAGTGGTTATGCCTGCATTCCCAAGTGTATTCTCCCAGGATGCGCCCATCTTCCACAAGAGCTAGACTTGCGTACCGGGTTGAGGTATCTATGCCAAGAATTAACATATGCTTACCTGATAGCTTTCATCAGATCTTGATAACGTTTACCGGTGGGCTGGAATTTCATTAGGCGGCTTTTTTCGCCGGTGGTTTCAAAGAAAATAGTTAGATTGTTTGGGGGCATGAGTTCCAGTCCCTTATCTGCCCACTCTATCACTGTTAATCCATCTCCGTAAAGGTACTCATCTATACCCAACCCGTCAATTTCAGCAATATCTCCAAGGCGATAAAGATCCAGGTGGTAGAGTGGAATTCTTCCCTTCATTTCCCTTGCCAGAACAAAGGTTGGGCTTTGAACCTGTTCGGTGATGCCCAATCCTTTGGCTATACCTTGCGTAAGGCAAGTTTTTCCGGCTCCCAGGTTACCGATAAGCAGGATTACATCTCCTGGTGTGGCAGCTTTCCCGATTTTTATCCCCATCGTAATTGTATGTGTCGGTTTTTGGCTGGTAAAGACAAAAGAGGGCTGATTATTAACCAAAATGATTCCACCCGGCTCTCTTCAGATTATCGAATGAGGTAAAATTTCCAGCTAGCTTTATGCTACCTGAACGAGCACTGGTAATGGTACCTATAATGCTCAAGCCTTTGCCGATAGTTGCAGCAATTTTTTCCATTACACTTTCGCTGGCAGTGAATAATAATTCATAATCTTCACCGCCTCCTAAAGCCAATTCTACTGCTTGGTGATGCGGAAGGCCGGCTTTGAGCAGCGGTTTCAGTGGCAACTTGCCAACATCTATGATTGCGCTGACATTGCTTGAAGAAAGTATATGCTGTAAGTCTGAAAGCAGGCCATCACTGATATCAATAGCAGCACTGGCTCCCTCACATGCCAGAATATTTCCTTGCTCAAGGCGTGGGTGAGGCCTGAGGAAACAGCTGAGTAACTGGTCAGCTTGTTCCTTGGAAACCTTCAGTTGACCGGATAAAACCATGCGGCCTGCTGCTGCGCAACCCGGATAACCAGTAATGGCAATCAGGTCTCTTTCGCGAGCATCAGAACGCCTGAGTATTTTACCAGATAAGCCAGCGGTACCAATTACAGTCACAGTTATATTAATGATCGGTGAGCGGCTTACATTACCGCCTGCAATCGCAATGCCGGTTTCTTGGGCTAACTCAAGCATGCCTTGGTAAAAAGAAATGATATCCTCGGATTGAATATTTCCCGGCAACGCCAGTGAAACCAGGGCAACCGAACCAATTCCTGCCATGGCAGCAATATCACTGAGGTTAACTGCCAGTGCTTTATAGCCCAGATCGCGCCAGCTAGTTAGTTTGGGTTCAAAATGAACATTTTCAATCAAGCTATCTGTGGTTGCTAGTTGGATGCTGGTACGGGTATTCCATGCACAAGCATCATCACCTATTCCCAGTTGTAAATCGGGGTGATTGCCAATGGTGTTTTTTATCAATTCTATGAGGCCAAATTCGCCAATTTTCGAAATTTCCATTCGCTTGCAAGTATATCACCTGTTTTAATGAAGCTACAACAAACCAGTAAGGATAGAGGGGCGACAGGTATTGACGAGGATGGTAAAATAAAATATAAGGGGGTGGGTAGCGCCAAATAATATTTTGTCTCGTAATAACAGCCTCATCATACTAGCTGGAGGAAAAGGACGAAGGCTAGGGCA
>JAQUNW010000033.1:0-9700 GCA_028717385.1 Dehalococcoidales bacterium
CTGACCATCAAACATGGCAATAGTTGCATACATACCGTTAGGAGGTATGGCAAAAGCCGGATTAACCGGTATATTAGCTGTCGGGAAGCCTAATTTTCGCCCAATTCCTTTGCCGATGGTTACCGTTCCCTTAAGGCTGTAGTTGCGTCCTAACATATCGGCAGCTTGTCTTATCTTGCCTTCAGATATTAAAGATCGTATGGCGGTGCTTGAGACAATACTCCCTGCGACGGTGACTGGCGGTATTATGGCGGTTGTAAAGCCCATTTCCTTGCCCAGTAAATCCATTTTACTCAGAGATCCTTCACGGTTACGTCCCATGGCAAAATCAAAACCCAATACAAGACCTTTCATTCCAAGGTGGCGTTGGAGCAGAGTACAAAAATCTCTGGCGCTGGTTTGTGATAGTTCTGGGGAGAAATTGAGGCTTGTAACGAATTCTGCTTTGGAGTGTTTGATAAGAGCTATTTTATCCTCATTCGAAGTAAGTAACAACGGTGCATTGCGATGTTCAAGTTGGCTTAAAGGGTGATTATTAAAAGTAATGACACCACTTGAAAGGCGTTTTTCACTAGCCTTGCTAACCAGTTCGGATAGCAGTCTCTGGTGTCCCCGGTGGACACCGTCAAAAACACCGATGGTTAGCAGGGTGTCTACGCCAAGGGCGAGGTTTCTAAATTCCTCTTCTAATGACATAAAAAAGCAGTCTAAAGTTGATTAAAGCTGGATCTTGCTTCATATATTACCCCATGAACGAGGTTGGTGTAAACAAAGCATGGGAGTGATGGTGTTCTGGAGGATGATAAAACCGCCGTTCATAAAAGCGGCGGTTTTATCATCGGATTTGATTTAAAGTGTTTTGTTATCCGGCTTTGTGGCAATCGTAGCATTCAGCTACGTCGAAATCCGGATGGAAACCATCATCTGGCATCGGGTCGGTTCCGCCGATCATGTGGCAGATGCCGCAAAGACCGTCATAGCCTGTTCCGGTGGCGTGGCTGGTGATAGCTGGTGCATTTTCAGCGGTAGGTTCGCCACCGCCTGGCTCCGTGGTAGTCGGTTCAGTCGTGGTCGGTTCAGTCGTGGTCGGCTCCGTGGTAGTCGGCTCAGTCGTGGTCGGTTCAGTCGTGGTCGGCTCCGTGGTAGTTGGCTGAGTGGTAGTGGTGGTAGGCTGAGTGGTTGTAGTGGTCGGCTGAGTAGTAGTCGGAGTAGTTGTTTCTTTGCCGTTACCACATGCTGATAGTGCTAAGGCACTAACAACCATTACCATGGCGAGAAAAATCGAAATTTTCTTTGTCATCTGGTTTTGACGCCTTTTCCTTTCTAGAAATATTTTTACCATATGATTCTAACAGAAAAAACGAGAATGCTCAAAAGTGAAATTGATGTTGATGACTTCAATTATATTCAGCGGATATCGTTCTGGAAACACTTGTTATGAGTTAAAGCAGAGGACATTTCTAAAGAGTGTTGACATGAGTGAATACCCCCTTCGGTAACATTTTAGGTGAGTGAATACGTGGAGTTGAAAATCGATTATCATTATGCTATACTTTCAGTTTGCTATTATGCCTCTACGAATTATTCATTTTTCAGCTGTTTATAATATCCCTCTGCGTATAATTGCGCCCAATCGCTCTTGAGTTCTATCTCTGAATTTAGCTAAGGAGTTGAAATGGTAGCCGAACTGGCATTGCCTGCGAAACAACAGGCGAATTCAAGAAAAGTCTATTCAAAATTACCCAGGGTACTGGAAGTACCCAACCTGGTGGAGGTACAACTGGATTCCTTTACTGCCTTGATGGAAGAAGGCGTAAAGGCATTATTACAGGAAATATCTCCAATCCACGATTTTACTGGTAACCGTCTTGAGCTTAGTTTTGTGGGGTATGAATTCCGCGAACCCAGGCTCAACGAGGCTGAGTGTTATCAGCGTGACCAGACCTATTCCATGCCTCTCTACGTTAAGGCGAGGCTGCTGGTAAAAACCACTGGTGAAATAAAAGAACCGTTCGATTTGTTTTTCGGCGATGTGCCTCTTATGACCAGCAAGGGCACCTTCATTACCAGCGGGACGGAAAGAGTAATCATCAGTCAGCTCATACGTTCTCCGGGTGTTTACTTTATGGCAGAAGAAGACCTTGCAAGCGGACGGCTATTGTGCCATGCTAATCTTATCCCCAGCCGGGGCGCATGGCTGGAATTCGATACCAGCAATCGCGATGTAATATCTGTAAAAATCGATAATCGGCGCAAGATACCGGTAACTACTTTGCTTCGAGCAGTCGGTTACAGCTCTGATTCTGAGATACTTGAACTTTTTGCCAAAGAGGATACTGCTGAGGATCGGCAGTTTATCAGGGCTACAATTGAGAAAGAGCCGGCTGTTATAGATGAAAAAACCGCCCTGCTGGATATTTATCGCAAGCTCCGCCCGGGCGATCCGCTTAACCTGGAAAATTCCAGGAAAATGATAGAAGACATGTTTTTTAATCCCCAATATTATGATTTGGGGATTGTAGGCCGTTACAAGGTAAACCAGAGACTGGGCTTGAACCGCGTTGAAAATGGGGAAAACCGGGCGCTGAGCCGGGAAGATCTGGCTGAGATTGTGCGGCATATAATAATGGTTAATAATGGGGCTGACCGTGCCGACGATATTGATCATCTTGGTAATCGCCGGATTCGTACGGTTGGTGAGCTTATTCAGAACCAGTTCAGAATCGGATTGATTCGTCTGGAAAGAGTCGCCAAGGAACGAATGAGCATCATCGCCGCAGATGTAGTTACTCCTACTGCGCTCATAAACATCCGCCCCGTAGTTTCGGCAGTGCGTGAGTTTTTTAGCGGATCCCAGCTTTCCCAATTTATGGATCAAACCAATCCTTTGGCAGAAATAACTCATAAACGTCGCTTGTCTGCTATGGGCCCTGGAGGGCTCTCTCGGGATAGAGCGGGATTTGACGTACGCGATGTCCATTATTCACATTATGGCAGGATCTGCCCCATCGAAACACCGGAAGGTCCAAACATTGGTCTGATTGGCTCCCTGGCAACTTACGGGCGTATTAATCCCTATGGATTTATTGAAACTCCTTATCGTAAGGTTATAAAGGAACTGGATGCTAGCGATAGCAGGCTGATTGGCAGAAAGGTTGCCGAAAAGGTTATTGGTAAAGATGATTCTATTTTGGCGGAAACCGGCGATATTATTGGTGAAGACAAATTAAAGGTTTTCAAGAAAGCCGGGATTTCCAAAGTTAAGGTAGCACCTTTTGCTTCGAACGAAATAGTTTATCTGACCGCCGATGAGGAAGAAAAGAATATTGTTGCTCAGGCCAACACAGTAATTGATGAGCTGGGGCAATTTGTCAGCGGGCGTATTGAAGCTCGCGTTGAAGATCGCTACGTCTTTATTGCGCCAGAAAAAGTGCACTATATGGACGTATCCACTATGCAGATATTTAGTGTCTCAACTGCACTTATACCCTTCCTTGAGCACAACGATGCCAACCGCGCTCTTATGGGTGCTAATATGCAACGCCAAGCGGTACCTCTGTTAAAACCCGAAGCTCCGCTGGTAGCAACAGGCATGGAAAGAGAAACTGCAAGAAATAGCGGGCAGATACATTTTAGCCCATGCAATGGCTTGGTGACCTCAGTTACCAGCTCTGAAATAGTTGTAGAAAGTGACGAAGGTGTTGTTCATCGTTTTCCGTTGCTTAAGTTTGTACGTACCAATCAGGGTACCTGTATAAACCAGAGACCAGCAGTAAGCAAGGGGCAACGGGTAGAAAAGAACCAGGTATTGGCTGACAGCTCTTCAACTGACCAGGGTGAGCTAGCGCTAGGCCAGAATGTAGTCTGCGCCTTCATGAGCTGGCGTGGTTTCAACTATGAAGATGCTATTGTTCTCAGTGATCGACTGGTGGAAGAAGAAAAGTTTTCCTCTATTCATATTTTCAAGCATGAAGTTGAAGCAAGGGAAACCAAGCTTGGCCCCGAAGAGATCACCCGTGATATACCTAATGTGGGCGAAGAAAGCTTAAGGGAATTGGATGAGGAAGGCATCATTCGTATTGGAGCAGAAGTCAAGCCCGGTGACATCCTTGTTGGTAAAATTACACCCAAGGGTGAGACTGAGCTGTCTGCTGAAGAGAAACTGCTCAGGGCTATATTTGGAGAAAAAGCAAGAGAAGTAAAAGATACATCACTCAAGGTTCCTCATGGCGAATGGGGTAAAGTGATAAACGTGAAGATTTTCTCCCGCGATGATGGGGATGATCTTCCGGTGAGAGTGAATAAATGGGTTCAGGTCTGGGTTGCCCAGAAGCGCAAGGTATCGGTTGGAGATAAACTGGCAGGCCGCCATGGTAATAAGGGCGTAATTTCAATAATTGCCCCTAGAGAAGATATGCCGATACTCCCGGATGGGACACCAGTTGATATAGTTCTCAACCCAATAGGCGTGCCTTCGAGAATGAACATCGGCCAGATACTTGAAACGCATCTCGGGCTCGCGGGCAGGGCACTGGGTTTCAAGGTACTCACTCCCATCTTTGATGGCGCTGATGAACGTGATATTGAAGACTCCCTCGCTCGTGAATGGCTGGTAAGAAGAGCAAAAGCTACGGTATTTGCCAATGATGGCAGTATCAGCGGTATTGATACTCAAAAGCTTTTTGGCTGGTTGTCAGAGCAGGGTTACGATCCGGATAAAGTCTGGAGTGATGATTTTCCTGGATCGGCCAAAGAAGCAAGCCAGAGAATATGGCTGGCTGATCAGGGTGTTAAGGCAACATCTATGAGTGCTGAAGACATGGAAACGACCATAGATGAGATCTCAGCCCGTACCAATATTCCCTCACCGATCAGCGGTAAGGTTATCCTGCGCGATGGCGGCACTGGTGAACCTTTCGATATGCCGGTTACCGTGGGAAGTATTTATATGCTTAAGCTGATCCATTTGGTGGAAGATAAAGTCCATGCTCGCTCCACTGGTCCTTATTCGTTGATCAGCCAGCAACCTTTGGGCGGTAAGGCACAATTCGGAGGGCAGCGCTTTGGCGAAATGGAAGTGTGGGCACTTGAAGCCTATGGTGCTGCTTATAATCTGCAGGAGATGCTCACCATCAAGTCCGATGATGTCACAGGGCGCACCAAAACCTATGAAGCTATTATTAAAGGTGACGATATAATGCCACCCGGAGTTCCTGAATCATTCAAGGTTCTGGTGAAAGAACTGCAGAGTCTTGGTTTGGCAGTAGAGGTGATTAACCAGGAAGAAAGGATCATAGAGGCCGATAAAGTCAGGGAAATTGGAGAAGAAACAGAAAGCGAAGTTATTGATACGGCTTCATTTACCTATATCGAGCCCAATTCGGTAATAGAATCTGCAGGTTTCACAGTTGAAAACAACGAAGATGAAACCTCGGCGGATAACGGCAAGGAATAGGAGTAGAAAGTTGGAAGTAAACGATTTTGATGCTGTGCGGATATCTCTTGCTTCACCAGAACAAATCTTGGGATGGTCTTATGGCGAGGTAACCAAGCCAGAAACAATCAACTACCGTACCCTTAAACCAGAGCGTGACGGTTTGTTTTGCGAACGCATATTCGGTCCAACCAAGGATTTCGAGTGTGCTTGCGGCAAGTATAAACGCATCCGCTATAAGGGCATTATATGTGATAAGTGCCAGGTTGAAATAGCCAAGTCGAAAGTCAGGCGGGAGAGGATGGGGCATATCGAGCTGGCAAGCCCGGTAAGCCATATTTGGTATGCCAGGGGCATTCCCAGCCGGATAGGTCTTTTGCTTGATCTCTCAACGCGTAATCTGGAAAGAGTAATTTATTTTTCTCATTTCATCGTTATCTCTGTAGATGAGTCTGCTAGAGGGGAAGTACTTAAGCGGCTGGATGAAGAAGCACATGAAGAATTCAGTCTGAAAAAGGATGAATTTGATCTGAAGGTTGCTCAAGCAGAAGAGAATGGGGCTGAACCAGGCGAAATCAACCTCATGAGAAGCGCGTTCGATGATGAAAAAGCCCAGATCGAAGAAAAATACATTTCACTCGTAAATCGAGTCAAAGAGCTTACTCCGGGAGCTTTGCTTACAGATACCCAGTACCAGGAAATGCTTTTGGTATGTGGGGAGATATTTGAAGGAGGCATGGGCGCTGAAGCCATACTCAAAATTCTTAAAACTGTAAACCTTGACACGCTTCGCAACGAGCTGATAGAAGAAATCCATACTACTACTTCAGCCCAGCGGCGCAAGAAGGCCAGCAAACGTTTGCAGTTGGTAGAAGCCTTCAGGCGCAGCAATAACCGTCCTGATTGGATGGTATTGACTGTGCTCCCGGTTCTTCCTCCCGAGCTCAGACCAATGGTCCAGCTCGATGGCGGAAGATTTGCCACGAGTGATTTGAACGATCTTTATCGTAGGGTTATCAATCGTAATAACCGTCTGCGCCACCTGATGGATATTGGCGCACCGGAAATTATCATACGCAATGAAAAGCGTATGCTCCAGGAAGCTGTAGATTCGCTGATAGATAACGGGCGTCGAGGGCGAACAGTTGCCGTCAGCGGTGATCACAAAGCAAAATCTCTTTCTGATATATTGAGGGGTAAACAAGGCCGGTTCCGCCAGAACCTGCTTGGTAAGCGGGTTGACTATAGCGGACGTTCAGTTATCGTTGTCGGCCCCAATCTTAAATTACATCAGTGCGGCTTGCCGCGCCGGATGGCGCTAGAGCTTTTCAAGCCGTTTGTAATTCATAGGCTCGTGCTGGAAGGCTTAGCTTCTAATATTAAGAGCGCCCGGCGGTTGGTGGACAAAGCTACCCCTGAAGTTTTTGACGCTCTTGAAGTAGTTGTGCAGGGGCATCCTGTACTTCTCAACCGTGCGCCTACTCTGCATCGCCTTAGTGTACAGGCTTTTGAGCCAGTGTTGATTGATGGCAGTGCTATTCAGATTCATCCGCTGGTATGTGCCGCCTTTAACGCTGACTTCGATGGAGACCAGATGGCGGTACATGTACCACTTTCGAAAGCTGCCATTCGAGAGGCCAAAATGGCAATGCTTTCCATCTATAATATGCTGCTGCCTTCGTGTGGGGAACCGGTTGTTACACCAACACTGGATATGGTATTTGGAATCTATTATCTAACTTCTGAAAGGGAAGATTCAAAACAAAAAAACCTGCCGTTCTTCAGTTCATTTGAATCTGCACGAATAGCCTATGAAGTAAATGCAATTGGGCTAAGGGACAGAATCCAGGTAAGAGTTGCGGAAGATGAAATCATCCAGACTACCGTTGGGCGTATATTGTTCAACGCAGTTCTTCCAAAGAAATATGGTTTTTGTAATAATCTGGTAGACAAGTCTACTTTAAAACAAATAATTTCCGACTGTTACAAGCTACTGGGAAACAATGTTGAGATGGCGAAAGTTCTTGACGGGCTGAAAGGCCTCGGGTTTAAATATGCCACTCAATCTGGCATAACCATTTCCATGGGTGATATTGAAGCCCCTCCCGGTAAGGCAGCAATCTTGGCCGAGGCTGAGGAGCGTACTGCTGTAGTTGATAGTCAGTACCAGAGGGGACTGATTACTGATGACGAACGTTATAACGGCGTTATTGAGGCCTGGATGGAAGCGACCGATAAAATTACCCAAGACCTTGCCAGTTCCTTGAGCCGAACCGGCAGTGTTTATATGATGAGCACCTCCGGAGCCAAGGGTAATCTAAGCCAAATTCGCCAGATGGCAGGTCTCAGGGGTCTTATGACCAACCCGTCAGGCCGGATTATCGACTTCCCTATCAAATCCAGCCTTAAGGAAGGCCTGAGCACTTTGGAATACTTTATTTCTACACATGGTGCACGTAAAGGTTTGGCAGATACTGCGTTACGTACATCTGGAAGTGGCTACCTGACCCGGCGCCTGGTAGATGTTACGCAGGATGTGATTGTTTCAGAGAAGGACTGCGGAACGTTAAATGGTACATGGGTAGTTGAAAGCAAGGATAAAGCCGAAATGCTTCCTCCGTTTGGGGAACGTATTACTGGCCGCATCTCTGCTGAGGATATCTACCATCCGGAAACCGGCGCCTTGCTGGTGGAGCGCAACCAGGAAATAGACGAACACCTTGCAGAAGTTATCATCAAGGCAGGGATTGACCGTGCGTTTATTCGTTCTGCCATGAGTTGCGAGTCTTCTTCGGGCATATGCCAGTTATGCTATGGGCGCGATTTGGCCTCCGGCAAGATGGTTGAACAATCGATTGCAGTTGGCATTCTGGCAGCGCAGAGTATCGGTGAGCCTGGTACCCAGTTAACACTCAGAACCTTCCATACCGGCGGTGTTGTCGGGCTGGATATTACTACCGGTTTGCCCCGCGTCGAGGAGCTTTTCGAAGCTCGCATTCCTAAAGCTCAGGCAATTATCGCTGAGATCGACGGCAAGGCTGAAATAATAGATGACGAAAATGGCAGACGAATAAGAATAACCAGCACAGAAACGTATTCTGATGAGTACGTATTACCTGAAGGGTGGCAGTGGATTATTCAGGATAGTCAGGAGATAACCTCGGGAACTCCGCTTGCAGCTCCAGCTGGGGAAGAAGGGGGATCCGCCCCAATTGCTGCTACGGCACCATTGGCAAGGGTAAATGGCATCGCTTCGCTTGGCGGAGAGCGCCTGTATATAACCTTTGAGGGAAGTGACGAGCGTGAATACGCTGTTCCCGCCGCTACCTATATAAGGGTAGTAGATGGACAGGAAGTGAGAGCCGGTGAACAGCTTACGGATGGCTCGATCAACCCGCAGGATATCTTGGCAATCCTCGGCAAGGAAGCCGTACAACGCTATATTGTAGACGAAGTTCAGAAAGTGTACTGTTCACAAGGCGTGCACATCAATGATCGTCATATTGAAGTAATCGTCCGGCAGATGCTGTCGAAGGTTAGAATTGACACCCCTGGAGATACCCGGTTCACATCACGAGAACTTGTTGGACGCATGGCCTATGAGGAAGAAAACGCCAAGATACTGGCAGAAGGTGGCGAACCGGCAACTGCTTATGCAGTACTGATGGGTATTACCCGCGCTAGTTTGAGTACTGATAGCTGGTTGGCAGCGGCAAGCTTCCAGGAAACCACCAGAGTTCTCACAGAAGCTTCTATTTTTGGAAAAGTTGACCGACTGGTTGGTCTTAAAGAAAATGTCATTATCGGAAAGCTTATTCCGGCGCATTGCCAGTCTTGCAAAGAGGAACTTGAGCATGAAAAGCAGGCTGCTCTGGAAGGGCATTCAGCTGAGGTAGCAGACAAATCGCTGGAAGTTGATAGTGCTGGTGGTGATATTGCTGGTGGTGATATTGCGTATGGAGAAGCTAGCCAGTCTGAAGATATAACGGCAGCTGAAGAAGAATCTCAGGAGTCCTCAACCGATTCATAAAATAAATACCTTATATTAAAGCTAGGTGAATAAAATAAGGCTGCCTTCATGGCAGCCTTATTTTATTGCCGGCTGATAGCTTTTAGGCATGTGTTATATGTTATAATCTATTTGAATACAACATAAAATTTTTGGAGGCAGCATATCAGTCGTATTATTTCGGGGGCAGTCAGCGAAGAGGATGTACCAGTAGATCTTAGCCTGAGGCCACGTAAACTTGCCGATTTTATTGGCCA
>JAQUNW010000033.1:9800-11440 GCA_028717385.1 Dehalococcoidales bacterium
ATTTGAATACAACATAAAATTTTTGGAGGCAGCATATCAGTCGTATTATTTCGGGGGCAGTCAGCGAAGAGGATGTACCAGTAGATCTTAGCCTGAGGCCACGTAAACTTGCCGATTTTATTGGCCAGGAAAAGGTTAGGAACAACTTGAAAATTGCCATCATGGCAGCCAAAGGCAGGGGAGAAGCTTTAGATCATGTTCTATTATATGGGCCTCCCGGTCTTGGCAAAACTACGCTTGCCCATATTATTGCTGCCGAGATGGGGGTAAATATCAAGGTCACTTCCGGGCCTGCCATAGAAAGGGCGGGAGATTTGGCGGCGATACTTACCAATCTGCAAAGCCATGATGTGCTTTTTATAGATGAAATCCATCGTTTGAGCCGGGCGATAGAAGAAATTTTGTATCCGGCAATGGAAGACCGCGCTCTGGATATTATTCTTGGGAAAGGTCCTGGAGCTCGAAGCCTCAGACTTAACTTGCCTGAATTTACCCTGGTTGGAGCCACGACACGGTTCGCCCAGCTAAGCTCGCCCTTGCGGGGGCGTTTCGGTGTGGTTTATCGGCTGGATTATTACGACCAGGCAGCTTTGGGCACTATAATAAAAAGATCTGCCGGTATTATTGGAATCGGCATTGAAGACAAAGGTATAGAATCTATTGCCTGTCGTGCCAGGGGTACTCCCAGGGTAGCTAATCGTCTTCTGAGAAGGGTGAGAGATTACGCGCAGGTTATGGCCGATGGGGTG
Source organism: Dehalococcoidales bacterium (assembly GCA_028717385.1). Taxonomy (NCBI): domain Bacteria; kingdom Bacillati; phylum Chloroflexota; class Dehalococcoidia; order Dehalococcoidales; species Dehalococcoidales bacterium. The sequence goes on from JAQUNW010000033.1 coordinate 10,550, forward strand.
ATTACTGATGAAGTTGCCCGCCAATCTCTTGAGCAACTTGAAGTAGATGCCCTTGGCCTGGATGAGATAGATCACCGGCTGTTAAGGACAATTATTGAAAAGTTTAATGGCGGGCCTGTCGGCTTGGAAACTATCGCAGCTGCAATAAGTGAAGAATCAGATACAATTATGGATGTGTATGAGCCATATTTACTCCAGGTTGGGTTTATCGAAAGGACTCCAAGGGGGCGGATGGCCACAAGCCGAGCTTATGAGCACCTGGGAATTCCTTTTAATAAAGATACTTCTGCCCAGGCAAGGTTTTTTAATGGCGTATGATCGTTGATTCAGTTCTGGTACACGTATGTTGCGCTCATTGTGCAGCCTATACACTCGATTTTTGGCAAAAGCAGGGATACCGCGTAGAAGCTTTCTGGTACAACCCCAATATCCATCCAGAGGAGGAGTACCAACTGCGGATGGACGCTACGAGAAGACTGCTCGAAGGGACCGGGATACCGCTTAAAATATACTCTGACTACCAGCCATCGGAGTATTTTGATGCTGTACGCGGGCAGAGCGAAGAGCGTTGCAAAAGCTGCTTTCGCCTGAGGCTGGGGCAAACTGCCGCTGTGGCATTGGAGCGTGGGTTTACTGCCTTTTCTTCCAGCTTGCTTATTAGCCCCCATCAGCAGCACGAGAACCTGTTATCGATTGGCAATGCTCTTGCTGAAATAAGGGGTATAAGATTTCTTTACTCGGATTTACGCCGCAGGTATTCCGATTCTCGGGTTATGACCAAGCATCGGGATTTATACCGGCAAGAATACTGCGGATGCCAATATAGCAAACAGGAGAGGTTTTCTTCCGAGTAATGCGCTACTATGTCCGCTCAATGCAACAGGAAGATGC
>JAQUNW010000034.1 GCA_028717385.1 Dehalococcoidales bacterium
CCGGGTTTCCCACTCTTTAATGGCCTTTTCATCGCCATCGTCCGGCTTCTTTCAACCCAGGAGTATGTCCACACCGCGTCCTGCCATATTAGTAGCCACTGTAACCGCGCCGGGTTCGCCAGCCCGTGCGATGATCTCTGCTTCTCTCTCATGCTGCCGAGCGTTTAATACATTATGCTTGATGCCCTTGCGTCTCAGAAGATCACTTACGTAATCCGATTTTTCAATTGAGGCGGTACCTATGAGCAATGGTTGCCCGGTTTCATGGATTTCCTTAATATCGGCAACCAGTGCTTTGAATTTAGTAGACTCATCTTTATAAATACGGTCGCCAAGGTCTTCTCTTATCATGGGTTTATTAGGAGGGATTACCACAACATCCAGTTTGTAAATACGGGCAAATTCTTCATCTTCGGTTGCAGCGGTCCCCGTCATACCGCTTAATTTTTCATACATACGGAAATAGTTTTGAATTGTAATAGTAGCAAAAGTACGGCTTTCTTCTTTGACCTTGACGCCTTCCTTGGCTTCAATCGCCTGGTGAAGACCTTCACTGTAGCGACGCCCCAGCATTAGCCGGCCAGTAAAGGGATCAACGATGATAACCTCACCGTCTTTCACCATGTATTCCTTGTCTCTTTTGTAAAATTCGCGAGCTTGGAGAGCATTTCTCAAGTGGCGCATTAGATCAGCGCTGGATGGATCGTAAAGGCTGGCTCCGGCAAGCAAGCCTTCTCTGTCCAGCAGCTTTTCCATTTCAGCAAATCCTTCGTCGGTAAGTTCTACCACTCGCTCCTTTTCTTTGGTTTCATAATGCGATCCTGATTTCAGGTACTGCACCAGCCGGGCAAAAATCTGGTATTTTTTGGGGGATTCGGCGTCTGGAGCGCTGATTATGAGAGGAGTTCTGGCTTCATCAATTAACAAGCTATCAACCTCGTCGATGACAGCATAATTGAGCTCGTGCTGTACGCACTGCTCCAGACTCATCACCATGTTATCCCTCAGGTAATCGAAGCCAAACTCGGCACTGGTGCCATAAGTGATATCTGCTAGATAAGCCTCGCGTCTGGGAACGGGCTTGAAATGCCGCCATGGGTCATTTTCTTTTTCGCTGTCATAATCCGGATCATAGATTCGCGCTGGTTGCATTTCATCTGGTGTTTGCATTGGGTAAATACTACCGACCTTGAGACCCAGCAGGTGATATACAGGCCCCATCCAATAAGCGTCCCGGCGGGCCAGATAATCGTTTACTGTTACGAGATGAGCGCCTTTACCTGCGAGCGCGTTGAGGTAGAGGGGCAGTGTTGCCACCAGAGTTTTACCTTCTCCGGTTTTCATTTCGGCAATTTTACCCTGATGGAGAACAATGCCACCGATCAGCTGTACATCATAATGCCTGAGCCCCAGTGTTCGTTTTGAGGCTTCTCGTACGGCAGCAAAAGCCTCCGGCAGAAGGCTGTCGAGGGTCTCTCCATCATTCAAGCGTTTTTTAAATTCTGAGGTTTTTTCCTTGAGCGCATTGTCATCTAGAGAATTAAAGCTTTCTTCAAGCTGGTTAATCCTGTCAACAATGGGTTGCAGTTTTTTTATTATTTTTTCGTTAGAATCACCAAATCCAAATAGTTTAAACATTTTCTATCCTATCGTTAATAAGTTGCAGGGCATATTCAGCGTCTGTCTGGTTCACCATCACTTCGACCATTCCCATACCATCAACTGAAAACGGATGAACTGAACCGGCAGCATTAGACCTTAGCATTGCTGGAACACCGAAGCTTTCAAGCATGCTTTTAATGGCTAAAGCTTCAAGCTCGCCCGATGCTTGGTAAACCCTTATCAGCTTATGAATGTTGTTCAAATAACGCTCCAACCGATTTGCCGGTGTGGATGCGGTGAATGGCTTCTCCCAAAAGGGGTGCAATAGAAAGAACGGTCACTTTGCCGCCGGGATTACTTTTTAACGGAATAGTATTGGTAACCACCACTTCTTTAACCGGAGATGAGGCTATACGTTCCATGCATGGACCAGAGAATACAGCATGAGTGCAACAAGAATACACTTCATTGGCGCCACGTCCAACCAGTGTATTTACAGTGTTAGCAAGTGAACCCCCGGTATCAATTTCATCATCGATCGTAATAGCAATTTTATCAGCCACCTCACCGATTACATTGAGAGTTTCAGTGCGATCAGCATTTCCCAGGCGGCGTTTTTCCATTATTGCCAGAGGCGCATTTAAAATAGCTGCCATATCTCTGGCTCGTTTGGTAATACCGATATCAGTCGCAACTACTACTGGATTCGGCAGGTTTTTCTGTTTGAAGTAATTACCCAGGAGATTTAATCCGGTCAGTTCATCGACCGGAATATTAAAAAAGCCCTGTATTTGAGGAGCATGCAAGTCAACTGCCAGTACGCGGTTTGCGCATGCTGCGGTAAGAATATCCGCCAAGAGCCGGGCGGTAATAGGTACTCTGGGTTGATCCTTTTTATCAGTACGAGCGTAAGCATAATATGGTATAACAGCAGTAATCCGACCGGCACTGGAACGCTTGAACGCATCAAGCATAATTAAAAATTCCATTATATTGTGGTTTACCGGACTGCAAAAAGGCTGAATAACAAACACATCTCTAGCTCGTACATTTTCCAGTATTTTTACAAAAGTATTTTCATTAGAAAAATTAAAAACATCAATTTTCCCGAGGGGTATTCCCAAGTACTCAGTAACTGACCTGGCAAGTTCCTGGTGGGCTGTACCGGAGAATACTTTTAATTCGTCCATAATCTTGATTCTATCCTCCTTATACATCTATGCCAGGAACAGAGAAGCGGGAGCAAATATTTTTAACCGATTCTCTGGCATTATCTTTCAATTGCTGATCATCGATATTCAGGATTATACCAGCAATAACACGGGCTATTTCTTTTATCTCATCAGGTCCAAATCCGCGGCTGGTTACAGAAGGTGTTCCAAGCCGCATGCCGCCCGCAATCGCCGGGGGATGGATTTCATCAAAGGGCACTGCGTTACGGTTAATAACAATGCCAACGCTTCCCAGCGCGTCTTCGGCTTGCTTGCCAGTAATGCCATTTTTATTTAAATCAACCAGTATCAGGTGGTTATCGGTTCCACCAGATATGATTCTTAGTCCGTAAGCCTTGAGTTCCTCAGCCAGCAATGAAGCATTTGCCACGACTTTTTGCTGGTACTGGGCAAATTCTGGCTGGAGGGCTTCTTTGAAACATACTGCCTTGGCGGTTACAACGTGTACAAGAGGGCCGCCCTGAATCATCGGGAAGACAGCTGAATCTATTTTCCTGCCCAATTCCTTGCGGCAAAGTATAAAACCGCCCCTTGGTCCCCTGAGGGTTTTATGAGTAGTTGAAGTTACAATATCAGCATAAGGAACCGGTGAAGGATGGACTCCTGCAGCAACCAATCCGGCAATGTGAGCCATGTCTACCATCAGTTTTGCACCAACAGAATCAGCGATGTATCGGAAACGCTCAAAATCTATAAAACGCGGATAGGCGCTTGAGCCGGTAACAATAAGCGCCGGTTGGTGCTCTTTTGTCAGCTTTTCAACTTTTAAATAATCTATACGTTCAGTTTCTCGGTTTAATCCATAAGGGGTGAATTTATAAAATTTCCCGGAAAAATTGAAATTAGCCCCATGAGTGAGATGCCCTCCATGAGCGAGGTCCATACCCAGAACGCGATCGCCATATTTGAGCAATGCAAAATATGCTGCCATATTAGCCTGGGCGCCGGAATGCGGCTGTACATTAGCGTGCTCTGCCCTGAAAAGTTCTTTGGCTCTGTCAATAGCAATATTTTCAATAGTATCCACATTTTCACAGCCGCCGTAATATCGCTTGCCCGGGTAACCTTCAGCGTATTTGTTGGTTAACGGGGAACCCTGGGCTTCTAATACCGCGGCGCTGCAATAGTTTTCAGATGCAATCAAGTTGATAGTGGAGCGCTGACGGTCGTATTCGGCTTGAACAGCCTGGTAAATGTCAGGGTCTTCCGATTCAAGAAAACTCATCGAAATATATTATCCTCCAAATTCTTCGGGAAGTGCCAAGCTCCATTTTACTATTGTATAGATGGCTTAAGCAAGCTACTTGTGCATGAGTAATCGCTATTATTCAATGTCGGGGAGTTTTTGTAACGGGCACTGTCAGTAACAGTCTGGGATGGAGTATTAGTATTCAAGGAGCGCTTGGCTCAATGAGGGGTTAAAGAAAGATGGCCTGAGATCAGAAAAGAGGCAGGCTGTCTTTGACAGCCATACACTGAGGCTTGGATTTTACTGATTTTGCGTTTGGGGCTATGCTCTCAAAAGCAAGTTTATCCATTTCCAATTGTACCGGGAGCGCATATTCGCCGGTAAAACAAGCCAGGCAGAAAAGGTTCTCAGGTAGACCTACAGCTTCTACCAGGCCTTTTAGAGACAAGTAACCGAGAGAGTCAGCGCCAATGAACTCACGTATTTCTTCAACTGACTTTCTTGCTGCCAGGAGTTCCCAACGGGTAGCCATATCAACTCCGAAAAAGCAAGGGTGGCAAATTGGTGGAGCGCAGATACGCATGTGTACCTCTTTGGCACCAGCTTTTTTGAGTAGTTTTACTACCTGTGGAGTAGTGGTGCCGCGGACAATGCTATCATCAACCAGCACTACACGCTTACCTTCAAGCACTGGCTGGAGGGGATTAAATTTCAACTTGACTCCCAAATCCCTCAGTCGTTGAGTAGGTTCGATAAAAGTCCTGCCCATATAACGATTCTTGATCAAGCCGGTTGCCGGAGGTATTCCAGATTTGAGTGAATATCCCGCACCTGCTGGTGTTGCTGACTCTGGCACACCGATGACTATATCTGCATCTACAGGATATTCCTCTGCCAGTTTCTCGCCCATGGCTTGCCTGGTATGATATACCAGTCGATTATTAATAAGGCTGTCAGGTCTGGCGAAATAAATATACTCAAAAATACAAAAGGCTCGTTTATTACCGGGCTCTTTAATGCTTTGTACGCCGTTATCATTGATGGAAACAATTTCGCCCGGCTCGATTTCTCGGATGAACCTTGCACCAATATGGTCAAGAGCGCAAGACTCTGATGCAACAACATAACTCTTGCCGTTTATCTGCCCCAGGCAGAGTGGTCTAACGCCATATGGATCCCGCATGGCGAACAGGGCATCCCTGGTCATGATTGCTAGAGAATAAGCCCCTTGCAGGCGGTGCATAGCGTAGCGCAGTTTTTGCGGCCATTCCTGGTGAGGAGCAGACAGAATAAGATAGCCGATTATTTCTGAATCTGTAGTTGTATTAAAAATATAGCCCTGGCTTTCAAGTTCAAGGCGCAGGGCTCCAGAGTTAGCTATATTACCATTATGAGAGAGGGCAATTTCATTGTATCCATCGTTTATAAGTATTGGTTGGGCATTATGGCGACGGCTGGATCCAGTGGTTGAATAGCGGTTATGGCCTATGGCGATGTGGCCTTTGAGGCGATTTAGAGATTTTTCATCGAATACCTGCGAAACCAGCCCCATGCGGGCATGGACACGGATTTCATGACCGTTCGAAGTGGCTATGCCAGCGCTTTCCTGGCCTCTGTGTTGCAATGCAAACAGACCAAAAAAAGTGATACGGGCAATATCTTCTGTATGTGAATATATTCCGAAGATTCCGCATGCTTCATGCGGGCCTGTATCGATACAGGTGCTTCCGCAGGGGTTTGAGCCAATCACCGAAAGATTATAACTCATCATCATTGGCTGGTCAAAAAAAAATCAAGAGTAATTCGCAGGCATTGCCGCTCTTTTGTAGGCCTTGATACGGAAATAAAGGACTTTAATAAGGTGACCATGATCTTGCCAGCTGCCTAGTTATCAAATATTCGGAATTGGAATGAATACTTAGTAGTGCACTGACCTTTGGGGGCGTGCTTCTTATTCTTATTTGGCTCCAATAATTTGCAATACCCGCAGTGTAGGCTATTTCGGTTTCAGTACCAACTTTCTGGTATCCTGCAGGTAGCCAACCCTTCCCCAACCACAGTAAAGGAAAGCTGCGGCTGGGTTCCTATATTTTCACTAAGCATATACATTAACCTGATACTCTAAGTGTTTCGTTTCTCCATTGGATTTGCCGATGAAAACAAAAATCCCCTTTTTAAAAAGGGGATTAAAACAGAATAAAATTGGTGGAGACGGGGGAGAGTCGAACTCTACTTGAAACAACAAACATGCAATTGTTAAAGTTTTATTGTAGATGAATGGTGAAAAACATCGACAATCGAATTATTGATAATATTATCGTTGCCAGATACTAGTTTCAGATTTAGCATTATATCATTTCACCTCTGCCACAAGTAATCGATTTGATAAGCCTTAAGTACCCACTGTGGAACGGTGTATTTTTCTTTATACCTAGATATTAACAATGTTGCCAGAGTATCATGCAATACAGCTTGTGCGGCGATTGCATCACCTGCTAGTCTACGCAACTCGTTAATGCTAGATTCAAGCCAACCTTGTCCCAATCCTATACCACGGTCTCTGTCAAACTTGATAGAAGTTGGCATCCATATTTCATTTTTACCTCTCGTTGTTGTAGGAAATGCCAACATATGATGTTTAAACTTATTAAACATACGAACCCAACCGCGATTCTGTTCTTCCCGTCTCTTAGCGATCCTGAGCCAGCCTTCAAGTTTGTATGGCATGCTCTGTTTTATATTATCCACCATTTTTTTAGAGAATCCAGAAGCGAACAACTCATCAGTTGTTGGTATATGGCATAGTGCCCTAAAGCTATCCTCGTTTAGACTTTCGAGCAGTGAAACTGCCCGCTCCTCCTTATAATCTCCCTGTCCAACTTTAATCTTATCCAGTAGAAGGAAAAGGCAAAACTCAGCATTCCCAGGTTGCCATTTCTCTAAGGTAAAGAGCCAACCTAATAAATCTTCGGTAGATGTCATGAACTCTTCGTAAGCTTTTACAACCAAGAAATCTACTACTCGCTGATTCACATTGAGGGGTTGCTTTAGCACTAATTGAGTTGAATAAGCACGCTCGGCTGTGCTGAAGTACACAGCATTTCGTAAGACAGAAGCATCCTCTAAAGGATTACCTGAATCTGGGTATAATATTCCTTGCTTGCCACTCATACTAGTTGTTTTGACATAAGCCTACGCTGATAGATATAAAAACTACTCTGCATTCAGAGCATCCAATAAGTTCTCAATCTGCCTAATCTCGCTTACATTCAAACAGTAGAGTTTGTAAATGAAATTGTTTATTTCTTTTTTTAACTTCACTATGTAAGCTTCTAATACTTTTGTCTTTTCTCCAAGAATGTCTGTGTCACTTTTTTTAACAGATTCAAGCTCCTTTTTCTTGATGGCAACTTGTTTCGATAACTTTAAAAGCTCTCTAGTTATCGCTTTATCCATGTTTTTTGGAAAGGGAAAATGTAGTAAGACTTCTTTGTCCACTTGAAGCTGATTTCCTTGTCTCTTTTGCTGGTATAAATAGAAGTGAGCAACATTACTGTTTAATATAGCAGTAAGAACATGTGGTGATAGGTGTTTTGCTTCTGTCAATCTTATAATTAAAACTGCTTGGTCGCCATACCAAGATTCAGACACTACTACGAATTTTGGGTATTTAGTTTTTCTAACGCATACGATTTTTTTAGTATCTTCAAACCATTCTGGTTGTCTGGCACGATGGATTCCGTAAGGTTTACGATCTGAGGTAATGACTGGTAGATACTTATCAAGATGTGCTCTTATATTCGGATATTTCTCTGGATTAGATTCAATATCTTTTGACGTTTCTAAGGTTGTATATATCAAGTAATGGTTGGTTTCAGGATTGTAATAAAAAGCGTCTAGCCCTTCAGCATAGTGGAATGGACGCATAAGAGCTTTCTCGCCCTCAGTTAATTTGAATTTATTTAGCTCAATTCTGCTTAAAACAAAAATGCCATCGCCCGCTTTGTGGATTGCAGGATTTTCAAGTTGTGAAATTACCTTATCTCTTAAAAAAGGTTGATGAACATCTGCTCCAACCTGTATTTCGCTGTTTGCAAGATTCCAGCTATTATTAGATAACTTGGCCAATATGTCAGAGCTAATATTACCGATAATATACACCTTGTCAGTTTTAGCATTATATAACTGAGATGTCTCGATCGCTTTCACTACAAAAAGCGTTTGCTCCTGAATCTCGGAAGCGAGCGCTTTGGTAATTTCCTGCTCACTAACATTGGGATCTTTTAGTTGTAGTATGGTTGAATGAGCATCTTTTGAATCGGCTTTTTTCAGAACCATAATCATGTTGTGTTGTCCTGGAGCATCTTGAAATACTTTATATTCGTTGAAATCAACTAACGTTAACGGGGTGGTCTCGTTAAACACTTTTTTACGTAGTTTTGAAGCATGAGTGCGAGATATCCAATACTGCTGGATAATGAATCCAAGATAGCTATCGGGCTTGAGTAAATCAATGCCAAGCTCAATGAAATAATAAAAAATATCCATTTTAGATTCATAATATTTGTTTCCGAATGGAGTAACTTTCAATTGCCTGAAAATCTCTTTGTTGTCTCTTAGCTCCATCACATACGGAGGATTGCCAATGACAATATCAAACCCACCCGAATTCATGATATCAGCAAACTCGTATTCCCAATTGAACGGCTTTAAAGCGTTATAATTTTCCCCAAGTGATGTTTCAAGTTCTTCATCATTGCCAAATATTAAGGAGTTGCCGTAGCGGATATTGTTTTCAAGCGATGGCAATAGAGCTCTTTGAGCTAGTGCTCTGATTAGCAGGTTAAGACGAGCAATCTCAACTGCTTGTGGATCTAGGTCTACTCCAAATATGTTACGAGTGAGAATTTCTATCCTTTCCTGCCAGCTAAGTTCAGCTACTGGCTTACTTTTAACTTTTGCGTGATACATTAAAAGCTCGTCATAAGCCCTGATAAGAAAAGAACCAGAACCGCACGCAGGATCTACTATCTTCATATTCAAGATTTCATTATGCGTGTGCTCTTCAAAGAACCGGTTAATCGTCTGTCTCACGACGTAGTCAGTAACCCATTTAGGAGTATAATAAATGCCGCCTTTCTTCCGTTTTTCTTTCTTAGCCGTTATTTCAATCTGCGCTTCTGTTTTAGGGAAAAAGGATTGCTGAACTTTCATCTTAGGTTTGACTTGTTTAGCTACATATCCTAGATATTGCTCATATACCTGCCCTAATACATCAGGTTCAATAATATCGAAGTGATATTGCGCATAATCACCAGGTACTTCATATAGACCTTTGATGACTTCAGCAAGAAGATAGTCGTTGATCCAAACATGCTGCCAAGGGTCTATTGTTTGCGGAAAGAGTTCACTATCAAAAGTTTGAGCAAATTCTTGAAATACTTCTTTAACTCTTCCCAATAAGTCTTTTTTATCAGATTCCCATTGATGTAATGCAGATAAAAGTGGATGATTGCTTGCTAATCCTCTGTCTTCGGCAGTACGGATAAAGATTAGTCGACTGAATAGCTTTTGAATCAACTGGTCAGTCTGGTCTAGAGTTATCCCTTTATCTTTATTAAACCCGTACACTTCATTAAAGAGTTCGCTGCGCCATTTTGTCATTTGTCCATAGAGTTTCTTTTCTATAGGTATTCGGCGTGCTAACTTCCCGTATTTCTCTGCCTTTTTATCTAAATCGTTACTTGTTGCGGATTCCTTAGACACTAATAGAAGATCTTCATATTCCGAAATATAATCTTGACAAGAAAGATTTAAAAAGAGAATAGTTTTAAGATCTGGGGTTTTGATTTCTGCATTAAAAACTTGCAATTTGACAAAATTCGTTAGTATTGCCCATGTTATCCTTTTGTTATAAGCGTAACTTATGGCTTGTTCTCTATCCGCATCCGTTAATTCGTGGCGAAGAGATTTTACTTCAACGCAAAATTTAGACACTTGTTTAATCTTAAAGAGATAATCAACTCTTCCTTTAAAGATGAGTTTTTCGGCTTCCACCTCACTAATATTAGCAAAATCCCATCCTAATGCTTCAAAGAGAGGCCGTATGAATGAATTTAAAGTATTGGCTTCGTTATAAGTGTTTTTCTCTTTTGATGTTAAGACTTGATATTTCTGTATCAAGTCCTCAATTTGTTGTTTTTCGGATTTGAGCACTGGTGCCTCCGGTTATTCCAGATTCCTCGAGCTTAAAAAACCAAGTCCTTTTGATTAGGCTGATTATACCCTTGTTTTTGGCTTTAAACAATACATAACCCTTTTGGAGAGGCTACATTACGGTTCTATTGCAACTACCAAACAGCTCTTCTAAAATACCTTAGTTTAATTGTTATGTTGAGGTGTGAACATGGAAGGTGTTGACCCAAAAGAATGGGCGTTGTTTCAAGCTAAACAAGAGCTATACCAGCAATATAATGAAAAACTTGTTTGCGAAGTATTAGCAAACATGGCTAAGCCAGATTGGCAAACCGAAACTCATTACGATAAAGGTGAAAAGGGTGTTGATATTATTGCAGAAAAAGATAATGTTGTGGTTGTGATAGAAGCTAAGGGTGAAAGAGAGAATACAAGCCAGACAAGCGGTGAAAGTCGAATAATGGCTGCTCTTGGCCAAATTATCATGCGAATGGGCAATGAAGAACCTGATAAGAAATATCACTATTGTGTAGCTTTTCCGGATACGAAAGCTTTTACGAAAAGCAAGATACCACTTAAACCAAGAAAGCTTCTCGGGATTACAGTGCTGTATGTTGATTGTCCCAATAATGCAGTTAAAATAGTTTATCCAGAAGCTGTTCACGCACAAGCCCTGAACACATTTGATGGAATTGTACATATCTATTAAAGTTTTGTTGATTTTGACATTGTACAAGTTTACACTCCACAGCTGAAGATATGCATTGGGGGTGTATCCATGACAAAATCGCAAGAAATCAAGGTTAAGCTGGAGGAAGGAGCAACCCCGAAAGAACTAATTAAATACGGCTACAAACCCGGTCTAGTTTACAAGGTTAACAGGCAAGTTAAAGACAATACAATGGATTGCAAGGCATTAAGCTCGAGCCAGCAACAAGCTGACATCACAATAGAAAATAGTAGTTTGGAATCTGAGCCTGAAGTAATAGCGTTGAAAAAGGCTATAAGAGTAGCTAAATTAAAAAAGAAGTTAACAGAAATAAACGCTCCATTAGAAATCGAATTAAG
>JAQUNW010000035.1 GCA_028717385.1 Dehalococcoidales bacterium
GTCTTGCCACGTCCTTCATCGGCCCTTGATGCCAAGGCATCCACCGTGTGCCCTTTACCGCTTGACCTGTTTCAGGCCTGGTATTAGCCTTTGGACAAAAAAACTTATATTCTCTTGTTAATGTGCCAGAACATAATTAAACGCCCTGGCAGCTTGCCACCAGGACGTTACCTGGCTTTATGCCGCCTATGTTAAACTATGTTCCTGCTCCTGACATTCTTCCTCTCTTCTCTCGTCATGAGAGCAAGGTAGATAATATCACACGTTAATAAAGGGTGTCAACTCCAGGCTTCAAGACTGTTTGCAGTCTCCTATCACGATTAAAAGACGCGTTACTATCACAATTTTATCCAAAGTCGGCTTATTAAAAACTGCTCCTTTCAACATTCTTTATGATATACTTTTTATTAATTTTTCAGCCTGAGGTCTAAATTATGTGGAACTGGTTTATGCAAAACGGAATATGGATTCTTAGCGTTGCATCATTCATCCTATCGCTGGTTCTAATTAGTCGCGACTTTCTACGAAAAAAGCTGCTGGGTAGAAAAAGCCAAAAAGACAGCCATCGCCTGGAAAAAATTCTTCCAGTCGTTTTCTGGCTAACCTGCACCCTTCTGCTATTAATCATCGCCAGTGCAATTGGGGCAATTTTAATGTCTGAAGAGGGGGCCAGCGCTCATATTACTTCGGAAAATATCCAATTATGGCTGCTGGAGCATGGCATGCCCATCCTTCTTATTATAGTTCTTTCATTTCTTATATATCGCATCATCGCACTGGCAATCCCAAGATTAGTTGAAAAATATCTTCAGATGAGAGCCGTCGGCCGACATTCTAAATTATGGTACCAGAACCGCAGTCAAACACTTGGTACGGTACTGACAACCACTTTGGGAGGCTTGATTGGGATTATTGCGATTTTCATGCTGTTGGGTGAATTTAATATTAATATTGCCCCCTTGTTAGCCGGTGCCGGGGTGGCCGGTGTTGCCATCGGTCTGGGCGCCCAGAGTCTGATCAAAGACTTCCTGAGCGGTATGTTCATATTCTTAGAGGATCATTTCAATAAGGGGGATGTGGTTGAAATAGCCGGCCGGGTTGGTACAGTTGAGGAAATAAATCTTCGGCGCACAGTGCTCAGGGATCTTGATGGTATAGTGTACTCTATACCCAATGGTGAAATTACTATTTCCTCCAACTATACCAGGGACTGGGCCAGAGTAAAGCTGGACGTTCCGGTAGCCTACGGTGAAGACCTTGACCGGGTTTTCGAGGTACTTAATAAGGTAGGCAAAGAGCTGGCTGAGGACAAAGCATTTGCTTCCAAGATAAAAACGCCGCCACAGGTGCTTAGGGTTCAACATTTTAATGTTTCCTCCATTGATATAAGAATGTTGGGGGATGTTAAACCGAACGAACAATGGGCGGTTACCGGAGAGTTGAGGCGAAGAGTTAAAAAAGCTTTCGACTCCGAGAATATAGAAATCCCGTTTCCGCATATAAAGCTGTATTTGGGAGATAAAGATAAAACTCCAAATGCTATAATTTCCTGTGCGTCCTGCCAGGCACAGTCTCTGACGGGGAATCGATTTTGCGGAAGTTGCGGCAAAGAGCTCAGCAAAAATCAGGTGGAGTAGCAATTGATTCTTCCCCTTGCTCAAACTCCAGTTGTGGTTGTATAATCGAGCTTCATAGAGAGGAGTAACACAATGCCATCATTTGCTTTTTTTCAGGGAAAAACCGTACCGTTGGAGGATGCCAAAATCGGGGTAATGACCCACGCCCTTCATTATGGAACAGCTGTTTTTGAAGGTATACGTGGTAACTGGAACGAACAAGTCGGGCAGGTATACCTTTTTAGACTAAGAGAACATTACCAGCGCCTGTTAAATGGTGCCAGAATACTCAAAATGAATCCCGGCTACCTGTCGGAAGAATTATGTAATATTACTGTAGAGCTGGCAAGAAAATGTCAATTCCGTGAAGATATATATATCAGACCGCTCGCATATAAAAGTTCAGAGGCGCTGGGTGTGCGTTTACACAACCTGGAAGACGACCTGCTGATAATCATCATACCCTGGGGAGCCTATCTTGATGTGGAAAGCGCGCGTTGCGGTGTCTCTTCATGGCACCGCCCGGCAGACAATACTATGCCGCCGTCAATTAAGCTGGCTGGAATGTACATCAATAATGCTTTTGCAAAAACCAATGCCGTCGAAAACGGCTTTGACGAAGCAATTATGCTAACGCCGGATGGCCACGTGGCAGAAGGCAGCGGAGAAAATATATTTATTTTCACAAACGGAAAATTAGTGACGCCGCCAATCAGCAATAATATTCTCCCTGGAATAACCAGGGATTCCATTATCACACTTGCCCGCGAAGAATTCGGCATTGAAACAATTGAACGCTCAATAGACCGGGTCGAGCTGTATAACGCCGATGAATGCTTTCTGACTGGTACTGCAGCACATCTGACACCGGTGTCTGAAGTAGATAACTATACAATCGGTTCAAATGCCGTCGGGCCATTAACCGCTAAGCTAAGAGATATTTATTTCGATGTTATTCGAGGGAAAATCCCCGGGTATATACACTGGTGCACCCCGGTATTCCCTGAATAAACCTTTCAAAGCTTACAACATATGGTTGATTTGATTTGCGCAATGGCATGCTTAACGGATTTCCTGCCCATAGCCTGCCCGGCGATCATCTTTTACCCAGAATGGCATTTGCCAAATAAACGGTGAACACAGAACGGCCGATTGTGTTTAAAATTGTGCTTGCTGGCTAACAGCCTCATGGCAAAGCAGGCATATCTCGAAAAGTGCACCTGCCAGAATGATTAACCTTGGGGATTTTTATCCGAACTAATGCTCTTTAGAAGACACAGAACCTTGGCAGCTTCTTCTAAAACAGTAGTGAAACTAAAAGCTTCTTCCAATAACTGGCCAATGGAAAAACTGCCATGCCCATATAGCATGACAACCCTTCTATCCTTAAGCTCGCGGGCAACTTCCTCATCCAGACACCCTGGTTTAAGGTTTTGCCCCCAACCGAGCACGGGGACTTTCCCGATAACATCATACCATTCATCCTTGGGTACAATTTCATGTTCGGCAATGGAAAAGGCGGTAGCATATGGGGGGTGAGCATGGACGATTGCCTGGGCATTGGTAGACTGGTAAATAGCCCGGTGAACCGGTAATTCAGACGAGGCTAAAGGCGTGTTACGATCGTTCCTGCTAATACCGGTCTCAATCAGGTCCTGCTCAGTAAGACAACCGAGCATTGAACCCCGACGGGTAATTACCATACGTTCACCGAATCGAACGGACAGGTTACCGGAATGCGAAGTAACCAAGCCTCTTGAGCTGAGCTCTCGGCCGATGGTTTGGAACTGGTCTAGCAGCATAGAAACCCCTCCCCCAGAGCTTTTTACACCGTTAGTGTATACCCAGTTCAGCAAAAAAGGCAAATTGTCTGTTGTAGTACTCTATGCACGTCAGCTATAATTTGTAACCATCGCAGTAATGCACGGAATTAAAAGCCTCTGCGGAACGATAATTGCAGGTATTAGATAAAAACCATTGATAAATGCAATAACTGCATATATGAATAATAAGGAGGTCTAACAACCGTGGAGAAAACCATATCAGTGATACCCGGTGCGTATCGCCCCAAATCATTTGGCAGAAAAGATTCATTTACAATTATTTGTACCAATGAAAGAACCATCTTAGCGCAATTTACAAGCCAAATGATGAAGACTGCGGTGAAAGAGGCTCGCGATAAGGCAAAGGAAGAAGGGAAGGGCTTTTTTGGTCAGTGGGGCGCACAAATGACTTCAACATCAAACTACCACCAAAGGTACTGGGAGATGAGCCCAGCAGATATACTCACTGAAACTGAGGGGAATTTTGACCTTCCTCACCCCCAACTCGATAGATTAAAGGCTAAGAAGAAGGTTGAGCACGACGAAGATTCATTCGAAGTAAAAACTGAACTGCAGTTTGAAACCGCCAGGGATAAATACAAGTTTATGATCGACAGTTATTCAAAGGAATTTATAGAAGAATTACGTAAGATTTACGCAGACAAAGTACAGACATAAATAGCCATTTTTCAGTACGGCCTTATTTTTCGTCCCCGGCTTAGACACGGTAGCCATGTGGCTCAACATGGATAGTGACGTGGGAATTGGGTAGATGGTCTTCAATCTGGACTTCAAGTTGATTGCATATTTCATGCGCGCGTGAAACAGTATACTCTGGAGGCACTTCTACGTGTACATCAATATGCCTTTCGCTGCCCGCCTTCCGGGTTCGCAGCGCATGAAAACTGATAACATCACCACAGTTTTCCAGAGATTTTTTTATCATTTCCTCTTCATGCGGCGGCAAACGTCTGTCCATTAGATTGCTGATTGATTTGCTGATAGTAATAACTGACGTTCGAAAGATTAATAGCGATACTGCCAGTGCTACGATTACATCGAAGATGTAATTATCAGTAACAGCAACAATGCCCAATCCGACCAGCACCCCTAAAGAGCTTAGTGAATCAGCCAACAAGTCATGACTGGTGGCTTCCAGGGCAGCTGAATCTGTATCTCTGGCAATCCTTAGGACATATAAGGCAACCACCAAGTTGATCAGAATGGCACCTATAGTGATGTAAATACCAGCAGTTACCATTTGTATTTGAGCAGCGGAAACTAGCCGGACAATGGCTTCATAAGCAATAAAACAAGCCGCCAGAAAAATGAATACCCCGATAATGGCTCCAGCCAGATTTTCAGCTTTTCCATGCCCGAATGCATGCCCCTTATCTGCTGGCTTGGCGGCAATCTTTATACCCGCCAGTCCGATCGCAGCACCGGATAAGTCGATAATACTATGGATAGCATCAGCGCGAAGCCCAATGCTTCCTGTAACAAGACTGCCAACTATCTTCATGACAATTAAAGTGGCAGTAGCTGCAATCGCGACAATACTGCCGCCTTCCTTACTGCGGAAAAAGCTGGGTTTTTCAGATAATGGTTTTTCCTTCATTCCTTAGACCTCCGCTAGCAGCAAAGGTAAATGATTGCAGGTGATTCGTGCTGGTTAGCTCTCTGGTGGTTGACACAAACTTTTAAACGGATTTTATATACCAGAGGATTCTAATTGCTTATATCACTAAAGTCAATGTGAGTGTTGCGCCTGCCAAACCCAATTGCTACAATTAACTCTCAATAGTAGCATTACATTGAACTTGGCAACAATCCTTACGGAGGAGTAGATGGTACCTGATTACAATCCGCTGATAATTGAGCCTAAATGGCAAAAAAAATGGGATGAGGACAAGCTATACAAAGTAACCGAGGATCCTTCCAAACCAGAGTGGTATGCTCTTACGATGTTTCCTTATACTTCAGGCGACCTCCATATCGGCCATTGGTATGCCATGGCACCATCCGACGTCCACGCCCGCTTTAAAAGAATGCAGGGGTTCAATGTATTGCACCCGATGGGCTTTGACGCCTTTGGTCTGCCAGCTGAAAATGCGGCTATCAAACACGGGATTCACCCTCATAGCTGGACAATGAAAAATGTTGAAAACATGCGCCGTCAGTTGAAAAGCATTGGCGCTATATATGATTGGGACCGCGAGGTTATCACTTGCCAGCCGGAATATTATAAATGGACCCAATGGTTTTTCCTCAAGCTTTATGAAGCGGGTCTAGCTTACCGCGCCAAGGCTCCGGTCAACTGGTGCCCGAAATGCAATGTTGTATTAGCTAACGAGCAGGTAGTTGATGGTGGATGCTGGCGCTGTGAAACACCAGTAATCAGGCGGGCTCTCAACCAATGGTTTTTCCGCATCACTCGTTATGCAGACGAACTTATGCAGCATGATGGGCTCGATTGGCCAGAAAGAATAAAGACCATGCAGAAAAATTGGGTTGGAAGAAGTGAAGGGGCTGAAATTTGCTTCGATGTAGATTGTGATAAAGAAACTGAGGGAACCATCAAGGTATTTACTACTCGACCTGACACTGTATACGGAATAACATATGTCGTATTAGCCCCCGAGCATCCTTTGGTAGAGAAGATCACCACGCCAGATCAAGCAGATCAAGTTGCTGCCTATGTTGAAGCTACTCGTAAGAGAACCGAAATTGAACGGCTTTCAACAGAAAAGGAGAAGGATGGGGTTTTCACCGGAGCTTATGTATTAAATCATGTTAACGGAGAGCGAGTCCCGGTCTGGATAGGGGACTATGTCTTGTTAAGCTATGGAACCGGGATGGTAATGGGTGTACCTGCTCATGACTATAGAGATTTTGCTTTTGCTAAAAAATACGGCCTACCAATAAAAACTGTAATTGCCCCTCCTGATTGGCGAGGTGAAGAATTGACTGAAGCATACGTTGATGAAGGAGTTATGGTAAATTCCGCTTCTTTCAACGGAATGTCTTCCAGCGAAGGCAGAATCAAGGTTACGGAATATCTTTCCGCCAAAGGGTGGGGTGATTTTGCAGTAAGTTATAAATTACGGGACTGGTTAGTCTCCCGTCAGCGCTATTGGGGAGCACCCATACCAATGGTTTACTGCCAGCAGTGCGGTATCGTGCCAGTAAACGAAGACGAATTGCCGGTTATGCTTCCTACCGATGTCGAGTTCGCCAACAGTGGCGAATCTCCATTGAAACATCACGATGGCTTTCTTAAAACGATCTGCCCGAAATGCAAAGGTTCTGCTATACGAGAAACCGACACGATGGATACATTCATGTGTTCATCGTGGTATTTTCTCAGATATACCAGTCCCGGTTTTAAACAGGGCGCTTTTAACGAGGCAAAACTGAAATACTGGATGCCAGTGGATTTGTATACCGGAGGCGCCGAACATGCTGTAATGCACCTGTTTTATTCCCGTTTTTTCGTCAAGGCGCTGCGAGACATTGGGCTCGTTGATTTTAATGAACCCTTCACCAAGCTATTCAACCAAGGTACCATCATCGTCAACCGGCAAAAAATGAGCAAATCCCGTGGAAATGTGATTAACCCTGATCACTATGTATCTACGCTGGGGGCTGATGTTGTGCGCACCTACCTTATGTTCGTTGCTCCCTGGGAACAGGGAGGGGAATGGAACGACTCTGGAATATCCGGAATCAATCGCTGGCTTAACCGCGTATGGAATATGTCACTTGATAAATACAATCCGTCTGATACAATCGATACTGCCAACGTGAGGGAATTCGAAAGAAATCTTCATCAAACAATACGCAAGGTAACCCAAGATATAGATTCCATCCATTTCAATACTATGCTCTCTACTTTGATGGAACTAACCAATTACCTGGGGAAGGTAAAGGAAACAGGCTCAGTTCCCGGCAAATACTGGGAAGAAGCAATTAAATCGCTCCTCCTGATGCTGGCTCCTTCCGCTCCCCACATCACCGAAGAAATTTGGCAACTGCGAGGTCTGCCCTATTCAATACACAACCAACCCTGGCCAAAATGGGATGAAGAAAAAACCCGAGATGAAGAAATCACTATAGTAGTACAGATAAACGGCAAGCTTAAAGGTAAAATAAATCTCCCGGTTAACACCTCAAAAGAGGAAGTATTGGAAAAGGCTATGACAGCTGACCGGGTATCACCATATCTGCAGGGGAAAAGCGTGGCAGACATCATATATGTCCCCGGCAGAGTAGTCAATCTGGTAGTGAAATGAAACTGACTATAATCGGTGGCGGGAACATGGCAAAAGCTATCATTAAAGCTTTACTTGAAAGCCAGGCAATTTCCGCGGAAGAAATCACTGTCAGCGATGTAAATCCTGAAAATCTGAAAATGCTACAGAACAGCTTGAGCGTCAACACCGTTTCCAGCAACCGAGCCGCGATCTGTTCTGCAGATATAGTAATTCTGGCAATAAAACCTCAAAATCTGGATGAGTTATCGAAAGATCTCTCCCGCAGGTTCAAACCTGGTCAGTTAATAATATCGATCCTGGCTGGGACACCCCTTGCCAGGCTGATAACCAAACTCCAACATAACGAAATTATTCGAGCAATGCCAAACACTCCAGCCCAAATTGGTATGGGTATGACGATCTGGACTGCGTCCGAGCAAGTGTCTGCCAAACAACAGCGGGATGCACAGACTATTCTTTCATCGATGGGGTCAGCCCTGTGCGTAAGTGATGAAGGTTATATAGATAAAGCAACTGCAATCAGTGGCAGCGGCCCAGCATATTTCTTCCTTTTTATGGAATATATGGTCGATTCAGCAATCAAGCTTGGCTTTGATATTGAAACTGCACGTAAATTGGTTTTACAAACTGCTAAGGGTTCAATAACATATGCAGTGTCATCCAGCCAAAACCTCTCGGAATTAAGGCGCCAAGTTACTTCACCCGGGGGCACAACCGCCGAAGCGATTGCTTATTTTGAATCAAATGATATTAAACAAATCATAAACGGGGCAATCATGGCCGCATATCGCAAAGCTACTGAAATGGGCAGACATTGAGCTGCCCATTCATTATGTTATAATAATACAGTATGAACTGGCTTGATATTATACTTCTAGTATTTTTGGGCCTCAGTGCTTTTCACGGGCTCACACGCGGATTTATTAAATCCGCGTTCGCTATCGTTGGCGCAATAGCTGGAGTGATCTTGGCCAGCCGTTTTTATGACAACGTTAGTGCATGGTTTGGTTTTAGCGGCAACAACGTGTTTAATGTGTTTTCTTTCGTACTTATACTGATTGCGGCAATGATCATCACAACGCTTCTGGCCAACTTGGTAAAAACTGTCATCTCGGCTATTCTGCTGGGATGGGCAGACCGTATCGGCGGCGCGATATTGGGTTTGACAATCGGCGCTACATTGCTTGGTGCACTGTTATCACTCTGGGTAAAACTATTTGAATCTTCCATTCTGACCGATTCATTCATTGCCTGCTTTCTGGTAAGTAAATTTCCGTTGCTGGTAGCGTTATTACCTGCAGAATTTGACTCAGTGCGCGATTTTTTTACCGCGTTCCTGTTTTAACTTGCGGCTAGTCCAGCTTGGGCTCTTCACCAGGATGAAGCGCCTTCCACTTTTCCAGTAAAGCATCTCGGCTCTCTTCGTTTTCTGGGTCCAAAACGAGAGCTTCTACCGGACATATATCAACGCATTGCGGAGACTGGTAACTGCCAACACACTCCGTGCATCGGGCCGGGTTAACGACGTACTTCGTCTCTCCTTCGCTGATAGCATTGTTGGGGCATTCCGTTTCACAGGCACCGCAACTAATGCAATCATCCGTTATTTTGTATGCCATCTGGTTATTTTTCCTCCTTGAATAATCACTGTCAATATATCGAGAATTATTTCTTGCTAACTATTTTTTCCCGGGTGCTGCTTATTCCTCACAGCGCGGGCGATATGCGTTGGAACGAAATCGCTAATGTCGCCATTCAGACGGGCAACTTCCTTCAATATCGAACTGCTTAAAAACTGGAATTTCGGGCTGGCCATGAGACATACCATTTCAAGGTCAGGATCGAGCTGCTTGTTCATCATTGCCATTGCAAACTCAAATTCAAAATCACCACTTACCCTGAGTCCTCTCACCAGTACCTGCGCACCGCATTTGCGTGCAAAATCTACTGTAAGGTCGGAATATGGCTTAACGCTAATATTGCTATACTCTTTTACTGCCTCTTGAGCCAGTAAAACCCTTTCTTTTAAAGAAAAAAGCAATTCTTTCTTGGGGAAATCAAAAACACCAATCACAACTTTACTAAATAAACGGGCTGAACGAACAGCAATATCGATATGACCGTTGGTAATAGGATCAAACGTTCCTGGGTAAATTGCAGTGATCACGGCTAACTCTCCATCATGAAAAATGCAGCAGTACTATCGCCATGCTTAAGTTCTTTAAACATTTTCATGGACGAATATTCCTGCCGTAATGGACGGCGGGATGAATGGGTGGTGCATACAATAGTACTACAGCCTACGAGGGGAGAATTTGCCAGCTGTTCCAGGATACTGTCTATCTCAGTACTAGGATAGGGAGGATCCATCAGTATTAAATTGTACTCCTTGTCCACCAAATCTATCGCCCGACTTACATTCAGGCAATACACTCTGGCTTGTTGGCCGAAACCCAAGTTAGCCAGATTTTCCTTGATTATAGCACAACAGCGCTTGTCACGGTCAACAAAATCAACCCATCCGGCTCCCCTGCTGAGTGCTTCCAGCCCAAGCGATCCGGAACCAGAGAATAAATCCAGCACATTATCGCTTGAAGCCCCCAGGTTAGCAAGCGATGAGAATATAGCTCCGCGAACAAGCTCCGTCGCCGGACGAGTTGGTGTACCTTTGGGCATCTTGATGTGACGCCCTTTCGCTACTCCGCTAATAATCCTCATGGTTGTAATTATAAAGGATTGGAGTCGCCAGCTAAAATCACTACCTGTAATTGTTGCATCAAACCTGT
>JAQUNW010000036.1 GCA_028717385.1 Dehalococcoidales bacterium
CGGCATAGGTACCTACCAATGATCCGTCACTGGCTCTAAGCTTGGTTACATTTTCACTAACACGGTTAGTAACCCAGATATTGGCACCGTCAAAGGCGATGGCATAAGGATGGCTTCCCACAGCATAGGTACCCACCCATGATCCGTCACTGGCTTTAAGCTTGGTTACAGTATTACTGCCCGTGTTAGCAACCCAGATATTGACACCATCAAAGGCGATGCCCCAAGGATTACTTCCCACAGCATAAGTAATGCCAACCTGATTGGCTTCCCACCATTGTAACAGGGCTATCTGTAAAGGATTGAGGGATGCTCCGGGAGGGCCTGTAGGTCCCTGTTCACCTTGAGGCCCCTGTTCTCCCTGCGGCCCAACTGGTCCCTGTTCTCCCTGTATACCCTGCTCACCTTGAGGCCCTTGCTCACCCTGTATACCCTGTTCTCCCTGAGGCCCCTGTTCTCCCTGTATACCCTGCTCACCTTGTACACCTTGTAATCCTTGTTCACCCTGCTCACCTTGAGGTCCTTGCTCTCCCTGAGGGCCAACTGGTCCTGGCTCACCTTGCAGTCCCTGCTCACCTTGAGGCCCTTGCTCTCCCTGTATACCCTGAATGCCCTGAGGCCCGGTGCAGCCCGCAACCAGCGCTGACAACAGCGCAAATACTACCAGGATTACTACTAGCTTATTGAAAGTTTTCATGGCTTCCTCCTTTATCCTTTAATAATAAAAACGCCATAAGTTCTCTGAATCTATTTTGCATTTTACGGCTTGATTATAATCTTCGAAAATGCCTTTACCAATACTTTTTTTCTCAGTAGTATTCTACATACTCTGAATGTAGAGCCACGTGTTCAACCCTACCAGCGCTTCTTCCATTAACAGGTGGCTGGTTTGGATCGGACACGTGGTATGGTTTGGGCTGGACAGGTGGCCGATTTCAGCAGAATACGCATCAAAATTCCAACTTACTCAAAATTGATACCTCAATCACACTATTCGATCTGTATAAGACTCCTCATCTGTTTCGATTAAAAGTTGTAAAATAAAAGTGTTTGTTAGCTCATTTCTCGGGCGTAAACACGATGGTTTGAGCGATCCAGTGAATAAACGAACCAGTACCGTGATATTCTTCACCGGTCGGGCCAGATTCTCTCTGGAAACTCCAGGAAGCAGCACAGCATGGCCATTCATTCCATGCTATCCACTGGTGGGGTTCGGTCCATGTGATGTAGCCGGAATTGGCAGAGATGCGCACAACCAGACAATTTTCAGTTGGAGCATCGACAGATGGGGTCATGATGCCCAGCGGCGATACAAATCCATCAGGCGGAGGCTCAGTATGGCCAGCCCCAACTGCCAGAGGACCAACTCCTGAGATTCTGGCCGCCCAGAGGCCGTCAGCCCCGGGGAAAGTGTATTCCTCAGGCTCATTTAGCCCGGCACGTTTAAACCAGGTGCGCATTTCGTATGGTCGCGAGGCGTCTTCTATGGAAGGTTGGGAATGGAGCGGCTCAAATCCTTCAGCCGCTTCTCCGTCAAAGCTGCATACTAAAATCACCTCGCCTTCTTGCAGGCCAGGAGGGCTCTTTACAGTATCGCTTCCGGGGGAATGGGTTGTGGTGGCTGGATTCAAATAAGGGAATGTAAAGGTATCAGGGTATGGTATCTCTACTTCAACAACAGATATATTTACCCTTCTTAAATCAGCTTCATCCGCAGTCGTGTCACCCTGGCGTGTTAACTCAACTCTTAAATCATCCCAGCTAGCCGGTTCGGTTTTCAGCTCGAACTCCCGCGTTGTCCAGGTATCCGATACGCTATCTTCGACCCATTCGCCGATAAGGCTGGTGCCATCGTACAACTTTATAATAAGGTCAAGCTCTACGCCTCCGGGTAGATCTTTGGCAAATATGCAGCGCAACAATCTTGGTCCGTTGCCAGGTTGAAGACCTTCACTCAAGCCGAGCATCGTTGAAGAATTTTCATCAGCCGGAGAAGAAATATAACTGGGGCCGGGGTCCCAGCTCAACCAGAGAGCTGAAAGCCCCCGGTTCAATGCCCGGTACCAGCCGTCTACTTCGGTCCAGTTAGTATCAAATTCTTTATCAGGCAGAAGAGCCTGGTTTTGAGGGTTCCATTCCGGCGGGAAGGGTGACCCGGATTTCGGGTCATTGGGGTCGGGTTTACAAGCGGCAATCGTTGAATTAAGGGCAGCCAGCATAAAAAGAGCGAGAGCTGATCTGAATAAAATGGATTTTTTTATAACTGTAACTATCTGCATTTTACCCTCCACTTTTGTTACCAGTATTGATCATTAAAACTGGCTGGCGAGGTTGAGATGCAGAAACGCTTTAAAAGCTGCTGAGTAAATGATATCAAACCTTCCCGGGTTTATCAATATAGCAACGCTGTTACTGATAACGTTTCTTGCGCGCTAATAACGATTCTTCCGCCTGTTCGGATCGACCTGTAACTCCAGCGCAGGTTGAGTCGCCTCTCAAATATACCGACCCCGGTTTGGCGGTTTGACTATAACGTTACGTTATAGTTGATGATATTTACAGCGATGGGTTATACGGTTAAAAAGCTTGCTGAGTTTGCCGGCGTCAGTGTACGCACACTGCACTATTATGATGAGACAGGGCTGCTTAAGCCAGATTTTCGAAGTAATAGAGGGTATCAGACTGGACATTGTTCGTTTCTTCGCATATATTGTGAAGTGAAGAATTATGCAGGAGAGTGGGCTTATGAAATTCATTACGGCAAAAGAAGCCGGTGAAAAATGGGGGATATCCGATCGGCGGGCGCAGATTCTGTGTAAGCAAGGCAGGATTAAAGGCGCTTATCGACTCGGATGGACTTGGGCTATCCCGGAGGATGCCGAAAAGCCTATTGATGAGCGTTTAAAGCCTGCGGAGTAAGGGGTGAAGCTATATGCCGATGTGGTACACATTTCATCAAGGACGGCAAGCAATACTCTTTGGCGGTAAAGGATTTATGCGCTCAAGCGAGAAAAGCGAAAATTAACTTATAAGGACGGTGGCGAAGCATGAAAAGTAAATGGCATAAACATATTATAATCTCCCTATGTGCTTTCATATTGTGCGGTTTCGCCCTATGGGGTGTGTGGCAGCTTTGGTTTAATCCTTATCGCAGTACAGTAAGTGAATTACGCCCGTCCTATGAACTGGAAACTATTTTAACTTCGCAGCAAGCGGTAGAGGATTTGGATTATCTTGTACACCGATTGGCAGAGCGTCATCCTGCATGTATGAACGGTCTGCCCGATAACGTACATCTTGAATATGAGCGGGAGCGCGCGGGAATTGCTACGCTTCCGGAAGTGTCGGTTTTGTCGCTCTGGCAGAGTGCAGCGAGCATTTTGAGCAGTTTGGGGGACGCCCACACCGCCGTAGGTGTGAATTACCAGAACAGGGTAGGCTTGCCCTTCACCTTCGCATGGAAGGATGACACATTGACCTGTTCAAGCGGCGAATATGATGGGTATATTGTGATTGAAATCGGAGAGATTTCGACTGACGAACTATACCAACGCTTTCTTACTCAGTTTTCCTACGAACTGGATGCATGGGCGAGACACTCTTTCGCCTCACGATTAAATCGCGGCGAATATCTGGCTTTTGTCGGTGTGGACATGCAAAAGGACATTCCGCTTGTGCTGGAAAACCCAAATGACAGCAGCCGCATAACCGCGATTTTTACGCTACGAAAAGATACCGATTCCGGTGATGAGAGAGACGAACCAAATTTCGATTACTCCATTGATTCATCTGCCGGTGTGGGGGTTTTCGCCCTGCATCAATGCGTATATGATGAAGAATACAAGAACGGTCTGCGGGATTTCTTCACGGCTGTTCAGGAAAACAATATCCGTAGCGTGATTGTAGATTTAAGGAGCAATCCAGGTGGAAACTCGTTGGTTGCAAATGAGTTTATCCGATATCTACCGGCAGAAAGTTATTTCATCGGTGCCTCCGAGGTTCGTTTTGGCTCAATCCTAAGGAAAAACAAGCCGCAGAGCCGGGAAAACCAACAGCTTACTCCAGTCTTTTCAGGTGATGTATATGTACTGACCGGAGCAGATACGTTTAGCTCAGCCACGGACTTTGCAACATTAATTTCAGATAATAAATTGGGGACGGTGGTCGGAGAGGTTCCCGGCAACATGCCCTCATCTTACGGGGATATTCTTTATTTTCAGACGCCGAATGCGGGGCTTGTTTTTACCGTATCTTATAAATATTTCATACGGCCGGACGCATCAAAGTCTGATTCGCCTCTTATTCCAGATGTGGCAGTTCACGCCAAGGATGCGCTCATTGAAACGATTCGGTTGATTAGGAAAGGGAGTTAGAGATATGCAGATTGGAGAGATTTGACCGTTTCTGCTTCCAGGGGTATTGCTTCAGTTATTGATGCAGATCCTCTGTATTGTGGAGGGCGTAAGAGAAGATAAGCGAAAGCCATTTCATCGCGCCCTGTATATCTTGTCCATCGCTATTTTTGGGTTGGCGGCCATTGCCTTCCATCTGCTCCGTGACGAAAAGATGCCGCCAAAGGATAGCACTACTGCCGAAGTAGAAAGAGCCACCCATTTAACGAATAAAGGCATCTTTTTCCTGCTGCTGATTGCTTATCAAGTGATGGGGCTGCATATGCTGGCCGAGAATGTTGGAACTCCGGTATACATCCCCTTACTTTGGTATGTTTACCTTTATCGATTGATGACAAAAGAAAAATTATTTAGATGTTACAGACTGGAAAGAAATCACATGAAGAAATCGGCAATATGAAACTTAGTGAACTGTCATATTTTAAGAAGGAGCTTCAATAAAAGACTTTAGTAAAGTACTTTGTCTTTGTTTTCCTGGGACATAATTCGCTCCTTTTGCTGTTACTCAGTCTACTACCTCTAAGGAACCTGCGCCACTTGCTTATACTCTACGGTTTTAGTGGCACTATTTGTGTCCTATTTCGCTGACGGTCTACACTTGCTATCCCCGTATTTGCCAGGAATTCTCCCTGAATACAGAGGACCATTTGCATCCAAATGGCAAATATAAGGTTTGAATGCCGGACATGTTATTGATCAAAAGGAGGGGAATGGTGGATGGCTGGTGAATGAATATAGTGATGGGGGGGCTTATTACACCCCCCCCATTTTTTCAACTACGCAATACTTTTAAGTTCTGCCAAATGTTCTTCAACGGCTTTGGCTTCTGCCTGAAGATTCTTAAGGTATTCTTCCAGGCGCGAAATCTTTTCTTCACGAGAAATAAAGCGCCGGCTGAAATGATAGCCGTGGAAACCTTCATGCTTGCAACCGCAGCCTGTGTGGTTAAAGTGTCTGTGTTGCCTGCGAAATTCAACTATCTTGCTCACCTCCTTTTTTTCTGGTATGTATGTTAATAAAGGATTCATATCTATCTATTAAACGTGCGAGTTTAGCCTGGATATTATGGACATGCTCAATCCAGCCATCCAGATACCCGATACCATCGGCCGTAACCTCGTAGACCCGACGGGCAGCACCGGAGCCTTCATTATCCCAGGATGATT
The DNA here is from genome assembly GCA_028717385.1 of Dehalococcoidales bacterium. NCBI lineage: Bacteria > Bacillati > Chloroflexota > Dehalococcoidia > Dehalococcoidales > Dehalococcoidales bacterium. The sequence goes on from JAQUNW010000036.1 coordinate 5,579, forward strand.
TAACGAGCCCGTCTTCTTCGAATTGACGCAGGGTACGGTATAGCAGTCCGGGGTCGATTCCGCGGGTGTCTTCATTCTGGTTAAGCCTTTCCAGCAGCTGGTAACCGTGTGCAGGGCTGTCAGCGAGCAGTAGCAGCAACCAGGGCTGTACAAAACCGCGCATCCTGCCGGTAAGAGGGCCGTGGAAACCATGGCCTGTTCTAGAGTGATGTCCACGCATTATAGACCTCCATGATAAAAGAAATAATAAACATATATATGACTTATACATATATTATCAAATTAACAATAGCATGTCAAATCAATACCGTGATAGCCGGATTCTATATTCTTCATAACATGCATAGAACAACAGGGTTGCGAGGAAGAGGATAAATGGAGGGTGACCTTCCCCCCCGAAAACAGTAGTACCCTGACTTAGAGTCCTGCGTTATAATAAAAAACCGAGGAGGACTCATAAAGGCAAGACAATACACCGAGGAACAGATCATCGCCGTTCTTAGAGAAGGCGAAGCCGGTGCCAAGGTAGCCGATCTCTGCCGAAAGTACGGCATGAGTGATGCCACTTACTACAACTGGAAAGCCAAATACTCCGGTATGAGCGTGAGTGACCTGAAGAGACTTAAAACCCTGGAAGCCGAAAACAGGCGGCTCAAGCAGATTGTAGCCGACCAAGCCCTGGATAACCTGGCCTTAAAGGAACTGCTCTTGTAAAAACTTCTAACGCCCGAGGTTAAGCGGCAAGCGGTCTCTCACGTAAGGGAGCGCCTTGGGCTAAGTGAAAGAAGGGCCTGCATTCTGGTAAACATATCCGTACCAGTATACCGGTACAAGCCCAAACCGGATAATGATGAAACCAATCAGGCTCCATGATGCCCGGCATACTCATGCTTCCCTGATGCTGAAAGACGGCATCCATCCAAAAATTGTTCAGGAGAGGCTGGGGCACAGCTCAATAACCACAACCCTGGACATTTACAGCCATGTATCAAAGGGGATTCAGCAGGCAGCTGCGGAAAGCTTCGATAGACTTTTGACGAACGGAAGGGTGGAAGTTGGGACTAATAAAAATTATTAGTACAATATTAGGCCATAAAGGCCTATCATGATGAAGAAATTCACTGAATTTAGCTTTGAATTTAACTCTTTCTGGGCTGAAAGTAGCGCATACGGGATTCGAACCCGTGATCTCCGCCTTGAGAGGGCGGTGTCCTAGGCCGCTAGACGAATGCGCCATAATAATGGCTGGGGAAGAAGGATTCGAACCTTCCCATACGGATTCAGAGTCCGCTGTCCTACCACTAGACGATTCCCCAGCGCCAGCGTTAAGTATATCATCTAGTATCATTTTCCATCAAGAAATAAAAGCATGCAGCTTGAATAATCGGTATATGTAGCCGTAGACTTCATGCCGGTATTTGAAGTATCATACAAGTTAAGGGGGCTTAAGATTGGTTGATACATCCGAACTTGAACAGGTGCTAAATTACCATTTTGAGAACAAGGCTTTGTTTCAGGAAGCACTGGTGCATAGCTCATTACTTAACGAAAACCACGCACCCGGGATTGAATCTAATGAAAGACTGGAATACCTGGGGGATGCAGTTCTCGGCCTTGTAGTTGCCCACGAACTGTTTATCTTAATGCCCGAAGTTGATGAAGGCGAATTAACTCGCCTCCGCTCCAGGCTGGTTTGCAGCGCTACGCTTGGTTTTCTAGGTAAGAAAATCCAGCTCGGTAATTACCTTTTCATGGGAAAAGGCGAGGAGGCCAGCGGCGGCCGAACCAAGACTACCAATTTGGCCAGGGGGCTAGAGGCAGTGCTAGGCGCGATATATCTTGATGGCGGCTTGGAGAGTGCCCGCAGCGTAATCCGACGCCTCTATGGTAAGGAGTTGGAGGAAATTGCCCATAACCAATTATGCACAGATTCCAAGTCCCGCCTGCAGGAAATAGCCCAAGCCGAGCGCCTTGGTATTCCGGTTTATAAAATAATAGAATCCAACGGTCCAGTTCACAAACCTGAATTTACCGCAGAAGTGCTACTAGAAAATAAAGTAATAGCAACAGGTAAGGGGAAAAGTAAAAAATTAGCCGAAGCTGATGCTGCCTACAACGCCATACAGATATTAGAAAATTAAAAAGCAGGACGATACGTCTTTACACGCATCAAGCGTCCTGTTAAAATTTAACGTTTACAATAATAAAGGGGTTATATATGAGTAAAGACAAACCAAGTCGAGAAACAAAAAAACCAAAAAAAGGTTCGGTCAAACCGATTATGCCGGATGTGATTGCTCCACCGCCTTCTGTTGAGGTTGTACGAAAGCGCCGAAAAGCCGGGGATGAAGAATAGTCCCGAATCAATAGAGAGCCGTCAATTCAATACTGCCAAAATCCTGATTTACGGCCGTGTACAGGGCGTATCATTCCGGCGGTTTGCGGCTAGTTGCGCTGCAAAAACTGGCATAAACGGTTATGTTAGAAACTTAAACGATAGCCGTTCAGTCGAAGCCATTGTCCAGGGAAGCCCTGCTTCCCTGGATAGTTTTTTACGGCTTTTAGAAAAAGGGCCTCCCGACTCTCTGATTGAAAAAATCATTGTGGGGAAAATCTGCCCTGAACAGCTTTACAATAGTTTTGATATAAGATAATTGTCAAGATCAGTCTTCTCCCCCTTCGAGTTCTGCTTCAGCTTCATCAACCAGATCCAGATAAGTTGTTTTGATATCTAAAGCTGTTGACATCTCACGATCGATGTAATAAGGCTCCCCCTGATATATCTTGCCAAAATGACTTTTAGAATCTTTAGCTCCATTTCGGATATTCAGACGATTATTCCCTTCGATAATCCCCATATCAAATGGCATGGTAAAATAAAGATCAGCAAGGACTCTCTGCATATCAAACTCATTCAAGTTTTTCCAATTCTTTCCATATCTTTCTACAGAAAGCAGAGGTAAAAGATTCGCTATGCTGAACTGCCCCTCGCCATTTTCAACTTTAAGTGGACATGTAGTGATTAAATAATCACTCGACAGCACAATATTTGGAATGAGAAAAGTCGGTATCGCCAGCGGTTTTTCCAGAGGATTATCTACTTCTACCCACACGCAATCTTTAACATCCACCATTATAACCCTCGGGAAATCGTAACCAAGTGCTTTGTAAACCGCATTTACTGGGCTGCCATCAGCAGTTCCGCCAATAATCAGGATATCAGCATCACTCACCCTTCGAATGCCGTCAATGATGGTGCTAAGCAATTTTGGGCTAGTTGTATACGGGTAACCTTTTTCGGAGGAAATGTCTGGCTTTATAAGAACCCTGCGAGCCCGTGTTATTGGCCGCGGTGCATTAAAAACGAACTCATCTGAGTTAAAAATCAAGGGACACCTCTAACATTATGCAATCTCCATTTGTGTAATTAATTGATTCTCAGAGGTAGAAGATGCCATAGTACCGGCCTTCTCAAGATCTTCATATGTATTAATATTGAAAAAACTAATATGCTCTGGATCAAACCGGTCAATTTCGCCCTTTTCTATATACCTTACCCTCATCTGTTCCAAGAGGTTGCGAACTTTGTAATTTCCTTTATCGATCAATTTCGCAATAGCATCAATGCATTCAACCGAATAATAAGCATGCAAAGGCTCCCGCAATTCACCGTATGTCGGAATTACAACGTCATAACCTGGACTAAGGTTAATAATATAGCGGGCAAATTCGGGGTTTACAAAAGGCATATCACAGGCAGTCACAAAACCACCTTCACCAATACAAGCTTTAAGGCCGCTGTAAATGCCAACAAGCGGTCCTTTACCAGGATATATATCCTCAACTACCTCCAACCCACCCAAAGTGCGGCTAACAGGTAATTTCTGCCCTGGCGCACTAACCACGATAATCTGGCTAACTAAAGACCCCAACCGGGAAATACCCCTTTCCAGTAGGGTCTGGCCTTTTAATTCAACCCAAGCCTTCTCTTGCCCTAGCCTTCGTCCTTTTCCTCCAGCTAGTATGATGAGGCTGTTATTACGAGACAAAATATTATTTGGCGCTACCCACCCCCTTATATTTTATTTTACCATCCTCGTCAATACCTGTCGCCCCACTGTCCCTGCTGGTTTGTTGTAGCTTCGTTAAAACAGATGATATACTTGCAAGCGAATGGAAATTGCGGAAATTGGCGAATTCGGCCTCATAGAATTGATAAAAAACACCATTGGCAAT
>JAQUNW010000037.1 GCA_028717385.1 Dehalococcoidales bacterium
TACTGGTCGAACGGTGGCGCTAGGAGTATAATCATGTCCGGCCACACAGTGCCATAGGATACCGTCCACCGGCTCCAGAGGTGAAAATACTAACTGTGTAGGTGATACCCTACTTGGGGGCTGGTCAAGGTATCAATAGGTGGTATCAATACACCACTAATTCCTCATAAGCCACCTGATTATTTCCTAATCCTTTATTGTAAACGATTCATACTTGACATCTTATATCACGTCGTGATATACTACGCCATGATATAACAAGGGGTATAAATGGGAAAAGATAATAACCTAGAAAAAGCACGAAAGCGCTATATTCCGATGAGCGAGACGATGCTTTATATTCTTTTCTCGCTGAAACAGGAACGTCATGGCTATGCCATTATGCAGTTCGTAAAAGAGCTGACTAAAGGACGGGTTATCCTTGGAGCAGGAACAGTCTATTCAAGCATAGGAAAACTTGAGAATGATGGTCTTATAAACGGTATCCGTGAAGAAGAAAGGCGCAAGATATACAGTATCACATCACTGGGAAGAGAAATCCTGCGTGAAGAGACCGCGAGGATAACAGAACTATACCGGAATATCAAGGAGTGACTATGTCTGACAGAAAAATTGTCCTATTCTCGGCATTTCGCTACTTGTTGCCGTCTGATTACGAAAACTGGCTGGAACGGATGGCAGCAGAAGGATGGCACTACAACCGTTTCAGGCAATGGAGTTCGATATTGATGGTCTTTAGAAAAGGCGAACCGAAACGATACCGTTTTGTCTACGATCCCCAAGTCTCACCACGTCAACAATATATACCCACGTATGAGCAATTCGGATGGAAATACCTCGGCCGTATGGCAAGCGCTCATTTCTGGCGTATGGAATATGAAGGTGAACGGCCGGAAGCGTTTAGCGATCATGAAAGTATGGTAAAACGCAATAGGCGTACAATTGCTGCAGTTTCCGTTTCTTTTATAATATTCCTGATAGCGGTCCTGGCCATCGGCATATTGCTTTTGTTCTTTGCTGACTCGCTATCCAACACAGACCGGTCCCAGCTTGTTATTGCTGAAGGGTTTTTCGGAGCGATTATGATAACGCTGGGAGTAGTTATGTTGTTACTCAGGAAAAATGAATCACGCTAAATTAGTCTAGTAATAGGATGCAGGAAAAGATTGGCGATTTTTACATCAAAATATTTGTCTTTTTACTGTTATATACTGAGTTCAAAAACTAAGTTAAAGTCCTTGGTAGTACTACCTATTGATACCTGGGCTCCACCTTAGGGGATTCGAACCGACCTATGGGATACTGAAGGTAAGGCATGTCTTTCGTAACGCATGCTCTACGAGGCAGGATTCGAACTTAACGGCTTCTCATGCCTATCTGAGGCTATCTGCTAACGGCTTTTGTAACTTCTAACTCATTAGCAAAATCTGATAAGTCAATTGTAAACAATTTGGGATTAGCACTCCCCCCTTGTCCAATTTCGCGGATTTGTGCGCGAGGCTGCCCACTCGCCTTGCTTCGCAAACCTGTAGACTTTTGACCGGCTCTCCCCCCGTCCTTACCTAGCCTGTTTTAAATTAAACACATTGACCTGGTAATGGTGATTTGTTAACCAATGGAAGGGTGGAAGTTGGGACTAATAAAAATTATTAGTACAATATTAGGCCATGAATAAGCATCAATCACATATAAAAGCCAGATTTGGTATTGGTTTCTTATCGATGACTATCACGTAGAAAATTAAGCTTATAGAGCCTTAACCAGAGAAAGCTCAATTGAGCAAGGATACTGTTAACCTCGACCCGGCTGATAATTTCCTCCAGCTACTCATAGGTTCTACTGCCAAAGTACCCCAGATATCGATCCGGGGGATTTCCTTAAAAAATATGATTTGGTTTTAATACTTGACATTACTGTAACGAAGATTTGCATAGTATATGGGTTAGAAAGGTTGCAAAGGTTTGGTAAAATATGTGTGCTCTAAAAAAACAAGCTATTGACTTATCCAATAATCAGCGTATAATCGTAAGTAGATAGGTGCGTTGCGGAACCGCCTAAATAAAGTGAAGGAGGTAGAAATAGAAAGAATTAATGGCCACGTTATGCCGATGGAAATTTCCTTACACATGCTCCTCACTGATGTTTGGTGATTGGATATAGAATATCAGCAGAGGAGCGCAAGAAGGTTTCTAAGCTTCTCGTAGATTATTAGCCTACAAAGGCATATCTGGTTTTGATTACCAGTTTGGAGAAGTAGGAAGCGAAGACAAAGGCTCCGGTTAAACAACCGGAGCCTTTTTTTTATATTTGTACCTGACTAACGCCTGCAAAGAGAGTGTTGTAGTTATTAAACATATCTTTCGTCGGCTATATTGTGGCCGGGCAGTGTACCCGTCCATTGCTTATATCCAAAACCACGGTCCGAATCCAAGTTCCAATTGGCCAACGTAACCGGGCTTTCGGGATTACTGATCATCCAGGTTGCCACATTAACGGCACTGCCAATACTGGCTAGCGGTTCCTGGAATTGCCCGGTGGCTCCGCCATATGAAGTATAAATACTGCGTGTATCGACTGGGCTCTTGGCGTAGGCGTAAGAAGCCAAAGCATCCAGGTTGAGCGGAAAATCTTCTATAAAACCTCCCAGCAAATATCTCATTTGCTGTTTCACCTGCTCCTCACTAGCACTATTCCCACTAATGTTCATTTTGTACCAGGAAGCGGCCGTTTGCGGTAATTCCAGGGGTGTGTCCGGGCACTTAAGGCAACTACCGGAGTGATATGTATGCGGAAATTCATTTGTAGTGCCACAATAGCAGGGCAGTAAAAGGTTTCTGCCGTGAGCAGTGTATACCATTTCTATTGAGGGGTAAACCAGTCCGCTCAGAGAGATGTAGTCCCGCAGTGAGGTCAGTATTTTGTACAGGCTAAGCTGGATTACATAGATCAACCCCAACACCACTGCCACCGCTGCAGCCATCGGTAATGCCAGTAAAAACTGGAAGATTTGCACAATGCTCTCAAATGTCCACGCCAGTAATTCACCCAGGTATTCAAACAACTCACCGATAGCTTCTATAGCGCCCCGGTAGCAATCACGTGATCTTTCAGTCAGACCAAAGGATAGGAAATCCAGCACACCGCAATCCCCTTCAAATATATCCGGCGGTGAAGGCGGAGCACTGAAATCCCTCAATGCTTCTTCCAGGATGCGCATTACATCTGAAAAGGGCTCCTCTGGTTTTTTAATTTTCCCGCTTAAAAAACGCGTAACGCGGCTGAACAACATGTAAGTTTCTTCCAGGTTGGTTTTGGTTAAGAATCCATCTCCGCCCATAAGAGTGGGATGTGGTTTGCCGGTATAGGTATCTATAAAGCTGGCGTGGAGCTGATCGATAACTCCACCCGGCAGGCTTTCAGGCAGGTTCAAATAGTCCATCAAATCACTGCAAATATCCTGATTTCGATAATTATGTAAAGCCCAGCTATCCAGAAAACTCTCCATTACAACATGGCGCTGTACGTGGGTACGATAGGGGCCTCCCACAATCTGGTTGACATAGCCGTGTCCTACCAGATCGGTGGCGATATGGGTCATATAAGCATAGGCATAAGCCTTTTGCTGAGGAGTGCTGGCATTCTTGAGAAGGTTGCCAGCGAAAGTGCCTACGTGACGGTAATGTAACATATCAAACCAGTACCACTGGTGTTCCGCCTTGCCGTCCTGCAGCGCTGGTTTGAAAAGGTTATATATACTATGAGCTGCAGTGGGAGTATTGGCCATGTCCGCCACCAGGTTGTCCACCCCTATGGCTGCCGCCAGTGCACCATACTTCAAGGTTTCTTCAAATAAACCAGCCGTTTCCTTGAACTCCGAAACCACGGCCATGATCAGGTCGTAAGACGGCCCCAGAATTGCTGATGCCACGTCACCGGCAGCGTCTTTGATTTCTCCAATAGCATCGGCGATATCAGCTATTATGGAATCGTTGTAGATTCCAACCAGTGTGTCCCATGCATCATATACACCGAGTAAAACAGTGCAGATTTCATAGTCTGGTGCCCAGAAAAAGATATCCGGCCCAATTGCACCGACAACTGCCAGATCACGGTTTTCAAGTAGAGTATTGGCCGGTGTAGTGACTCGATACTCGGCCAACCTGGCGGCAGTCTGCTCCATAACAATGCTGTGAACTGCATATTTGGGCATAAGCTCTCCTTAAACCCCGGCGTAAAGATACTTGCGCCGGCCGTCAACCGAAGTGAGATAGGCAGCATCATCAATGGTAAATCTGGCCGGGTCCAACAATGGATCGTAAAGAATAAGCCATACCCCGTCCATGTACGACCGGTCTATGGATATCCTTCGGGGAGCATTGGATCCGGAAGGCAGGCTGACCATTTCCCGGGATGCAAACTCACACAGGCTATTGGGAAAGGTGAAGGGGAAAAGATCTGATTCAGCCGCGTATACCCGGCTGGATTTTACGGCTGAATAGGCAGTAATAGTGGGTGGCTCGGTACGTGGGGGTGAATGCCATCTGTATACTTCGAAAAAGGCCATCGAAGACCCGTAACCATCGTTGGCTAAAAAAACATCCAGTACATCAACGCCTGCTCCCATGTGGGTCAGACCAATGGGCTTGATGGCAAGATAGGGACGAATGTCATGAACAGGAAAATCCGGGCTTACAAGTTCGGTTGATACCGGGGTGGAGGTAGTGGGTTGGGAGGTAGTAGTAGTTTTAGGGGTGGTTGTAGGAGTTTTAGTGTTAAAAAGGTCACAGGTACACTCACAACCCATTCCCAGCATATCACCATAAAAATACGCCAGAACACCCAGGCCGCCCAGCACAACCGCCCCGGCAACCAGCTGCCTGCGGGTTATTTTACCTTCTTCCCCTGCACCCGGGCTTTCCCAACCCGGCTTCCCACCCATTCTTTATCTCCTGCCAGGACAGGAAAAACACACTTACGGCGACCGGCCTTTTCAATAAATGAAGCACCGTACAACAATAATAAAGGCTGCTGTTGCCGGTGTCAATAGAAAAAAGTTCCTGCCTTAAACTAATCTTCGCACCATATCAGTGAAGGCACTCTTCCTGGTTGCTTATATTATTACCAAACACAAGTTGAACATAAACATATGTTACGTTAGTACAGAAAACATAGGTAGTGCCAATGTTATCCGGGAAGTTGGCAAGCGGGAAGGTATTCCTACTCTGTTTATTGATATAGGCAAGGCTACTCTTATCGTTTAAATTGCACTATTGCCGGGTCTATCGCAGTTCTGGATTGGGGCAACAGGATTCGCCGCCGTGCTTCCTATTCTTTATAGTAAGCAAAGCCTACCGTTCCGGTTCCAACGGCATATCCCATGACTGGAGTCAGTTCGGTCAGCCAGAGTTCCCTGCAATTAAAATCAGCAAACCCTCATCTTCGTTGCCTCGCAGTGGGTATTGATAACACGTACAATGAGAAAACAAGTTACCCATCGTATAACAATTGCCTATTTACTAAAATCCATACGAGCAATAATTACGAGGCTAAAGCCACTATATAAGACTGCCTCATAATTGTTAAAGCAATGACTAGAATGTCAAACTATATAATGGTTAAGTTAATCTATGATCTTTGTTATAAGGACTGCCTTTAGTCTTCTCTTACTACCAATACACTTATAGCTTTGACCAGCAATATAACCTTATCGCCAGCTTTTAAATTCAGATCATCCAGTGAATCAAGAGTCATAACAGAACCCATTCTTGAATTCGCCGGAATTTCAAGATCAACGTATCCCATTATCCCATCTTTTTTGACATGTTTGACCACAGCCGATAGTTGGTTACGTGCTCCGTATTTCATTTTCCCCTCCTACTACTATATTTACACATATTCTTAGCAATAATTGTTGGCAGTCAGCGAAATGGGACAGTTTTCCCTACCGAAGACTTTAGCATAAACAAGTAGCATTCACAAGCTATCTGGAGCAACATACCAGAGTATTTTTAAGAATCCAATGGTATCACCAGATTTGCTTGGGGTATCCTCCGGAGCATGTGTTGGGGCGGCCATCGCTATCCTACTCAATTCCAATAGCTTGGTCATTCAGGTAGGAGCTTTTGCAGGAGGCTCTTCTAACTATTCTTGTTTACCTGAGAATCTCCGGTATATAATCGTTAAATGAAGACAAACATCATATCGGTCATAAGACAAGAATTAAAGCTTCAGGTCGATGAGAAGACAAAGCAGAGTTACCAATCATTCTTTAAGGAGCCGGTCATAGCCTATGGGGTTAAGACTGCAGTCGTAAATAAAATCGCCAAAGACCGGTTCAAAGACGTTAAATCCCTGGGGAAACAAGCGATATTCGCGCTATGCGAAAAGTTACTTGAATCGGACTACAATGAAGAAGCTTTTATCGCCCTGCAATGGGCTTATTGGCTGCATAATGAATATGAGCCTGCCGATTTCGCCATACTGGAAAGGTGGGTCGAGAAATATATTAATAACTGGGCGAAATGTGACACTCTCTGCAATCACGCAGTCGGCTCATTCATCGAGCGCTATCCACAGTATATTGACGACCTCAAGAAGTGGACATCCTCAGGAAACCGGTGGCTGAGACGGGCTTCGGCGGTGACGCTCATCATTCCAGCAAAAAAGGGGAAATTCCTGAGCGACATTTTCCAGATAGCCGATAGTCTATTGCAGGATAAAGACGACCTTGTCCAGAAAGGTTATGGCTGGATGCTTAAAGAAGCCAGCATCGAACACCAGGAAGAAGTGCTTGATTACATCATGCGAAATAAAACCCTTATGCCCAGAACAGCACTAAGATACGCTATTGAGCGCATGCCGAAAGACCTGAAGCAAAAGGCGATGGCGAAGCCTTAGGAACAAGATCATTCCCATTGCCAGGAATGGAGGTGCACATGCAGGAGTCGGAGAAAGCAAAAGGATATTTGGATGCTTTATGCGGTGTAAAACCGAACCGACGTACTGGATCACCGGGAAACCGTGAGGCAACAGATTTCTTTAGTGCTATGGTGGAGAAATGGAATTACGAAGTTGACACGACTCCATTTCCTTGTTTGGATTATGAAAGCGGGAAGGCATGTTTGACTTGCCGAGGCCAGTCCTATGATATATATATCAGCCCCTTTTCTTTGGAATGCGATGTGACTTCGGAACTGATGACAGTATCGACAATTGCCGAGTTGGAGAATTGTCAGTGCAGGGACAAGGTGTTATTGATGCGGGGCGACATATGCTCAGAGCAGTTAATGCCCAAGAATTTTGTCTTCTATAACCCGGACCACCATAAGAGAATATATGCTCTCTTAGAAGAGAAACAACCAGCTGCGATCGTCGCGGCAACGGAGAAAAAACCGGAACTGGTCGGAGCACTCTATCCCTTCCCGCTAATAGAAGATGGGGATTTTATTATCCCGTCGGTATATTGCACTGATATTGTGGGCAAGGAAATAGCAGTGAATACCGAGAAGGTGTTCCGTTTAGCAACCGAAGCCAGGCGCATCCCATCAACAGCGTGCAATGTTATCGCACGGAAAAACCATGGCGCAACCCGAAAAATCGTCATAAGCGCTCATATCGATGCCTACTGGAGCACACCTGGAGCACTGGATAATGCTTCCGGTACAGTCGTTCTACTGCTGCTCGCCGAAATGCTTAAGGATTACGAAGGCAAGTCAGCTATCGAAATAGTCGCATTCAATGGAGAAGACTACTATAGCGCCGGCGGACAGATGGATTACTTAAGCCGATACGGGGAAGATTTTGATAAACTTGCTCTTGCCGTCAACTTGGATGATTTAGGCTACAAGCAGGGAAAAACTGCTTATTCTCTATACGAATGTTCGAACGACATCGAGCAGAAAGCATACGATATCTTTAGTCCTTATTCCGGCATGGTAAAAGGAAACCCGTGGTATCAGGGAGACCACATGATGTTCGTACAGAAAGGCAAACCGGCGATCGCCATGACATCTGAAAAGATGCCGGAGTTAATGGCTTCCATAACCCACACCTCGAAAGACACTCCGGACCTGGTGGACTGTGAAAAACTGGTCGAGGCAGCCAGCGCACTGAGAGATTTTATACAGGCTTATTAAAGAATTCCTTTGGATAATAGCGGGAGCGATAAATGGAGATGGAAGAACAACTCATTGCCCCTTGTGGGATGAATTGCGGGTTATGCGTTAGCTACCTGGCGATGAAAAACGATCTTAATAAAAAAGGATTCTCCAGAAAATACTGTCCTGGCTGCCGACCGCGTGGTAAAAACTGTACATTTATGGCACAACAATGTGATCTGGTGGGAAAAGGGCAGCGTTAACCATACACAATATCCGATTATTAACCCGGCTTTGCCTGCAATCCCTATTTACCTGGCAATTGCAACCATTACTTGGTCAACAAACAAGGCTGTTGATCGTTAACTCTAAAGCTTACTGACAGTATAATCGTAAAAGTTAGTAACCCAGATATTGGCTCCGTCAAAGGCGATGCCACGAGGACTAATTCCAACGTCATAGGTACCTACCAATGATCCGTCACTGGCTTTAAGCTTGGTTACAGTATCATCGTAAATGTTCGCAACCCAGATATTGGCATCGTCAAAGGCGATGCCAGTAGGACCAATTCCCACGGCATAGGTACCTACCAATGATCCGTCACTGGCTCTAAGCTTGGTTACATTTTCGCTAACACGGTTAGTAACCCAGATATTGGCACCGTCAA